>NZ_JADCKW010000063.1:0-4818 GCF_014982155.1 Enterobacter cloacae complex sp. P16RS2
CCTCTTGCTCTTCACCAAGAACTGTTTTTGCAACCTGACGTTGCCACTCTAGAAGAGACTGTAAACGCTCTTCTCTTGTGCCATCACAAACAGGTGCTTTGATCAGGTCCGATTCGTCAATGTGCTCACCACGCTTGAGAAGCATTTCATGTTCTTTAGGCTTTAAACTCAACATAATAACCTCCTATCACTCTTAAATAAATTTAAGCCAAAAATCTCTTTTTGTCAATTATTTATACAGATTCCTACTAAGAGCCTATCCATTAGGCTAGGCGTAATTGTTGCAGGCAGTTTAAGCACAAACAACGCTTCAATCCCGGAGCGTACAGGTAGTACGTAAGGATTTTAAGCACCACCTCGCTTCAAAATGACCAATTAAATAGGCTAATAGGATAGGCTCTTAGTCTTTACACATAGATACTGTAAAAATCATCAGTTCACTTCTTGATTTACCCCCTAATTTTAGGTATAAAATCAGGAAGTGACGAGTGATGCGAGAACCGTATGAACAATCAAATGCAGCGTAAGGTAGTTTTTGGTGATGAGGCAATTGCCAATGTTTCTAAATATGGGATTAGCGAGTATGCACTTCAAGCAGCTATAGAAGATGGTCTTCTGGAGATCAGACAAAGTACTGATCTAGATGCTAAAACAGATCCGGGGTCTCGTGCTTGGGGAGCGGTTATTCGTGGCTTGCGCCGTGAATTGCTTACTGATAGTGAAGAATGGAGCTTTTCATTTGTTAGCGGGTTAAACCTGACTCATAACAAGGATAAAGGGTTAAATATTCTCGTTATGAGTGGCGACAAGTACACTGGTCTTTTAGATGGGAATCCCAAGAGCAAAAACCCTAAAGGGGCTGCTACTGAAGTTCTGGTCGGTGAAAACTTTGAATTGTTTAATCCTGAAAAAGGGATTTCTCCCATTGTCGCATCAGAACCTGTTGATTCGATGATCAACTTTGTTCTCCTTTACTTTTTCGATTATGGTAATAAAGAAGTGCGCTATGAATTATCCATTCCCGATGGAATGAGCAATTCTGCTGGTAAAACGCGAATAGCTTCATGGAAGGAACGATACATTTTCGAAGCGATTCCGTTTGTTAATAAAGTTATCCCTCTTAAAGAAGAGTTTAACGAAACCCCTGCGTTCACAGTTATTAGAAACGAGTAGTTCGGATATCACATGGCAAAATTTAACCCTTCGCGCCTTAAACTTGCAAGGACAAGAAGAGGATTAACAATGACAGCCTTAGCAAAAAAAGCAGGGCTTTCTTTGAGAATGATCGTTGATTATGAGAAAGATTATTGCCTATATGAGCCATCTGAGCAAACTATAGCTTCATTTGTAGATGTTTTAAAATATCCTGCCGATTTTTTCTTCGGTGAAGATATTGAATCAATTGATCCTTCTACAGTATCTTTTCGTTCTCTGAAGAAAATGACATCTGCACAGGAAGGTGCAGCAATTGGTGCAGGTCAACTCGGATTGATTGTTAGTGACTATTTTGAACAGTATTTTAAATTACCAGAACTCAACCTAATTGATTTAAGAGGCGAAACACCTGAATCAGCTGCACGAGCACTTCGTGATTACTGGAAACTTGGCAGTAAAAGCATTTCTAACATGGTTCATTTGTTAGAAATGAATGGGATTAAAGTATTTTCATTATCAGAAAATACAGCGGATGTTGATGCTTATTCGTTTTGGAAAGCAGGAAAGGCATATGTATTTCTGAACAACCAAAAAACTGCTGAACGAAGTAGATTTGATGCAGCTCATGAACTGGGGCATTTGGTTCTGCATAAACATGGAACACCTCAAGGCAAGGATATTGAAATTGAGGCTAATGAATTTGCTTCAGCGTTTTTAATGCCAAAAGAGAATATTCTAGCTGCAAAAATGCGCAATCCATCTTTAGATGCCGTGCTTCAACTTCGTCATAACTGGAAAGTATCTACCTTTGCTCTTATTTACCGTATGAGGCAAGCGGGAGCATTAACTACTTGGCAATATAATAATCTTGTAAGAGAAGCTTCTGCACGTGGGTTTAGATTGAGAGAGGATCAAGTAATGGAGCGAGAAAGATCTATGATCATTGACTCATTACTCGACGCCCTAGCTGATGATGGTATAACCTTACCGGTGATTTCTCGCCAGCTAAATATCCCTGTAGGGGAGCTTTCTAATCTGTTGTTCAGATTTGGTTTGATTCAAAGTATCTGAATGTTCAAATGAAGTGAGGCTAACAGATTAGCATTTCAAGATGTTAGCATTGTCCACTTATGGCACAGATCAGTCTGTCTGTAATTGTTTGTTGTATCAGTTTCAACTTTTTACATACAAAAAAACCATACCTAGATAAGTCAATGGTATGGTTTCCTGTATTAAGTCTGATTACATCCTTCTTCTAAACACAACATTATCAGAGAAAATTGCCTTACCTGCGACAAACCCAACAGCCGCAATGATTGGTAGGCTGATAGTAGCTCCCGCCATACCTGTAGACATTCCGATCAGTATAGACAGGCCGAAGGTCAATAATATAACCACGAAAGCATACCAGCCGGGGTAGGTTCCATACAGAACCGTCGCCATGCAGCCGGTGCAGACATGGACACCCCTTTGGCTTTCTTTCAGGCAAAATGGACACTTGATGGTATTGTTTTCCATGATAGCCCCTTAGATCGCTTTCCAGCCATTGCTGGTTTTAACAAGATTAATCATGCCGTCTTCAGGTTCATTCATACCCTTGACGCTGGAGAACGCTTTTTTGTCCACCCATGCAGGAACATCCGCCAACTTCCATGTATATGACACGCGAACAACTTTCTGATTACCGTTTCCCGGTTCGGTCCATTCCTTTATCTCAGTAACTTCCCGATGACCGACGCAGGCACCATTCTCACGGTTCCAAAACTCAACCTCTTGGCCCTTGTCAGTTACTTCCAGAACATCAACACTGCTAAAGCCATTTGCCTGTTGTGAAACAGTGAGCAGCCTTTGTTCAACAAGTCCTTTAAGGATTTCATCACTGGCACTATACCCCGCTGAACGGTAGCCACGGTTAACCTTAATCGGAAAACCTTTATTAAATACAATGTCGTTGTCCTGCAGGGAGTAGCACAGCTTTGATTGTGATATTTTTGCGTTGATCGCTTTCTCAAAATCCCCTTTTTCACCGCATCCCGATACAAGAGCAGCAAGACCCGCCACGAGTAAAAATTTACGCATAGTGTTATCCCAGAGTTAATGGTTGATTGTGGCGTTTCTCAGAACAACAAGACGAACTGGCATATCGGCGTTGTTGACGGTAGCGAACCCACGGACTTCGAAATTGTTTATCGTTCCGGTAACGCTGACTTTCTGGCCTTTCTTGTAAGTAAGAACGGCATCATCAATACCAGAGTAGTAATCCAGCCAGACCATCCCGCCGCAGTAGCTGGTATCAGAGGTTTTAAATAAAAGGTAATAGTTAGGGGCTGACTTAGGCATTCCCATCATCATATCGCTGGCACTTCTGCCCTTTGTAACTTCCAGAACAGTGGCATTGGTGATAGAGATCCTTTTGCCAGTCCACTGTTTCTCTGCCGCCATTGCGTTTTCTTCATAGTCTTTGCAGACAGCACCAAGGCCAGATACAGACGATACCGGGCCAAGGCTTTGAGTGGTGGCGGTGCCCCCCAGCGCTTTACCTACTGAAGACAACGAAGAACTGATTGCTCCATTAACTGTATTCACACCATCGTTGAGCTGCTGGCATCCTGTCAGTGCGGCAGCAGACAGCAGTAGAGGCATCACTATCCGTAATTTCATATCTATCCCCAATGTGTGGAAACTTTATGTCAAAGACAGCCCTACCCATAGGTTGGTCTCTCTGGGCTGTAAAAAAGCATTAATCAATTGATAGGATTCAATTTATTTTTCTGTTCGTCATATCGTTTGTATCGATCGAATTCAAATCATTTGATAGATAAAAACTATCATATATCTATAATCGATCGATATAAACAATTAAAACGCCGATCAATTGACGCTAATTTGATAGTTAAAATCTATCAAATGCAGCTTATTGATCTTTTATGTCGATCAATAAGAGGTGTAATGTACACGAAGAGCCATGTCAGTAGCTGTTTGCACATGGATGGAGATAGAAAGGTATAGGTCGGAACAGATAATACCCTGTCGACCATTACGCAGACAGGGATTGTTAGATCTCAGGTAATGTAGCTATCTTCAGATATGGTGTTGTAAAAACCTGTATGCAACGCATGTTTTAATATACTGTTTCATATGGAATGGTAGCTACCATTCAGACTTTTCAATCATCTTCCAAAGCACTCACACCACTTGCCGGGAAATTGGTTTTCATATTATTCGATATCTTCGGAACTAAGGACTCTATTGTTTCTTCGCTAACTTAGCTGAGTTCAGAAATCAATCTTCTGTATGTATTAATCATTCGTTCCTGATCACACTCATGTG
Organism: Enterobacter cloacae complex sp. P16RS2; assembly: GCF_014982155.1. Lineage (NCBI taxonomy): Bacteria > Pseudomonadati > Pseudomonadota > Gammaproteobacteria > Enterobacterales > Enterobacteriaceae > Enterobacter > Enterobacter cloacae complex sp. P16RS2. The sequence goes on from NZ_JADCKW010000063.1 coordinate 4,486, forward strand.
CTGATTCTGATAAGAAGAAATAGTCATAATCTTTGACATGGATATTATCACCATTTTGCAAAGTTAGTTTTATTCCTTGTTCATTCTCTTCAACATCTTCAACAATACAAGTCATAAATGGTATTTTTTTATTTGTATGAAAGAGCGTAATAATCTTAATGTTGTTCATTCATTATTTTCCTTCTTTTTTATTATTTAATACCATATCGAATCGGTAAAAATCAAATTTAACTCATATAATAAACGTTTTACCTGTTTTTTCTTATTCTTTTGAAAAGATATTTCTCTTATGAGCTAACGCTCATGTGCTGACGCACGGCTACGCCCTAACTC
>NZ_JADCKW010000064.1:0-796 GCF_014982155.1 Enterobacter cloacae complex sp. P16RS2
GTTTATAGGTATAGCTCGCTAACTAATAAAATTTATTAACTTATTCTCATTTAGATTACTTACAATACTTCAAGACGGGGAAGTGATTGATATGAAGCAGTTTTTCATAGTGGAGCCATTAGTAGACCCAGTTTCAATGAGGTTAAGAGGGGTTGAAATATTAACTCGCTTCCAAGATCAGTATGGTAAGTTTTACCCGCCGGATACTGTCATTCAGAGCATGAGCAATGAAGAAAGATGTTTGTTACTCAGAGAGCAAGTCACTGCTATCAAAGAAAAAAATGATTTCTTCACAAAGAACAATCTGTTGTGTAGTCTTAATGTTAACAGGGATATGATTGAATGTATCAATCGCACACCTGAAGAAGATTGCCTATTAAAGGGTATGAATTATGTGCGGCTTGAAATTTCAGAGAGTCTAGCAACATGTGAACTACACACCCGTACTAAACTAATAGAAGCACTATGTACTAGATTTGGTAAGGTATGGCTGGATGATTTGGGAGCAGGATATTGTGATATAAGCATGGTTGATGCTTCTCAGTATGAATTGATTAAGATTGATCGTGAATACTTCTGGCGGGAAGCCAAGAAAGAACAGCCATTCAAAGGTTTGATACTCTATAAAAATAAATGTAATAAAATCGTCTTTGAGGGCGTAGAGACAGATGAACAACTTGAACTAGCTAGACGTTTAGAGGTATGGGGTGTACAAGGTTACTTGTTTAACTCTTGTAAATTAATCGATATTGAAAGTCTGGCACTTCGCTATGACTAATATATGACTATATAAGGC
>NZ_JADCKW010000065.1:0-9222 GCF_014982155.1 Enterobacter cloacae complex sp. P16RS2
AGTTTTTGTTGACCACTTCAATCTAAGCCAAAAGCATCAACCTGCTGCAAGCTCGATACCCTACTATAGATGTAGGCTTTGACAGTTCGCATTCATGCACCTATACATTTGATAAACATAATCATTGAGGAACTCATTATGTCCGATAAAGAATATGTATTCTATAGTACGCTGGAAGAAGCTATTGATGCCGCTCGTGAAGAGTTCCTCGCCGACAACCCCGGCGTTGAAGAAGAAGATGCTGACGTGCAACAGCTTAATATCCAAAAATACGTTCTGCAGGATGGAGATATTATGTGGCAGGCCGAATTCTTTGCCGATGAAGGTGAAGAAGGGGAATGTTTGCCGATATTAAGTGGTGAAGGTGCGCAGGCCGTCTTTGATGGCGACTACGACGAAATCGAACTTCGGCAGGAATGGCTGGAAGAGAACACCCTGCACGAGTGGGATGAGGGTGAGTTTCAGCTCGAGCCGCCGCTGGATACCGAAGAAGGTCAAACCGCAGCCGATGAGTGGGACGAGCGTTAATTTACGCTATTCGTAAGGGCCGTGGCTGGCGTCGATCGGCAGCAACAGCGTGTCGAAAATCAGCGAGAACGGCAGATCGAGCACGGTCAGGTAGCGCCATGCGGAATCACGAAGATCCCATTTCACGCCCGGGTAATACTGATTTCCGTGGCCTTGCCCTGGAATGGTGCGACTGATGATACTGCCGCAGCCGCTGAGCAGGCATGCCACCATAACGACGATGATTATTCTCATCATTAACCTCTAAAAAAATACCGGCGATTAAGCCGGTATTTTATCTGGCGGGTGGCGATTCGCTTACCCGCCCCTTCTTAACAACTTACTTCGCCTTCAGCGCGAGCGGGTTCAGCTTCACGTCCTTATAGTAGTTCACCCACGAAGAGTATTTCTCCGGAGCGGACCACACGCGGTAGTGAAGACGCGCCATAGTTACCGGGTCGCTCAACAGCACCAGACGACGGTCGCGGTTGAGCTTTTCCGGGGTCTCGTTAAGCGCCTGCTCAACGTGACGATCGCGGGCAATCTCAAGAACCTGGCTGGCGCGGTGACGCGCTGTCGCCATTGCCGTTGCCAGGGCGTTAAATGACGGGTTAAACACGGCGTGCATGAAGCCGTCATCCAGCGAGCGACTGCGGTTCTGTTCCAGGTAACGATCGGTATCCACCAGCACCTGCGGCGGGGAATACTCTTCCGGGATCAGGAACAGTTTCCAGCGTTTGGTTCGCAGCCCCACCGTTGAACGGCTGGAAATTACGGAAACAAACGGCGACAGGATCAGCGAGAAGACTATCGGCGCCAGCCAGAACAGGAAGCGCAGATCCAGCCAGGCCATCCCGGCCGCCCACACCAGACCCAGCAGCAGCTGAGAACCGTGGCGCATAAAGGCTTCACCCCACGGCGTGGAGTCATCATCACGCTGCGGTGAGTTCCAGACCACTTCCCAGCCCAGGAACGCACTGACCACAAACACGGTGTGGAACAGCATACGTACCGGCGCCAGCAGGACGGAGAACAGCACTTCCAGCAGCAGAGAAAGGGTCACGCGGAAGAAACCGCCGTACTCTTTCGAGCCTTTGCACCAGATCAGGATGATGCTGAGCAGCTTAGGCAGGAACAGCAGCACCATGGTGGAGGCAAACAGCGCAATCGCCAGCTCCGGACGCCACTGCGGCCACACCGGGAACAGCTGCCGCGGTTGCAGGAAGTATTGCGGCTCCGTCAGGGCATGAACCACCTGTAAGGCAGTCGACAGCGCCAGGAACATAAACCACAGCGGTGCAGAGAGATAGGACATCACGCCGGTCAGGAATACCGCTCGGTGAACCGGGTGCATCCCTTTTACCAGGAACAGGCGGAAGTTCATCAGGTTACCGTGACACCAGCGGCGGTCGCGCTTGAGCTCGTCCAGAAGGTTCGGCGGCAGCTCTTCGTACGATCCCGGCAGGTCGTAGGCAATCCAGACGCCCCAGCCAGCACGACGCATCAGCGCCGCTTCTACGAAGTCGTGCGACAGAATAGAACCGGCAAACGAACCCTCGCCCGGCAGCGGCGCCAGCGCACAGTGCTCAATGAACGGCTTCACGCGGATAATGGCGTTGTGACCCCAGTAGTGCGATTCACCCAGCTGCCAGAAGTGCAGACCCGCCGTAAACAGCGGCCCGTAAACACGGGTGGCGAACTGCTGGCAGCGCGCATACAGCGTGTCCATACCGGACGCTTTTGGCGAAGACTGAATGATACCCGCGTTAGGGTTGGCTTCCATCAGGCGCACCAGACCGCTCAGGCAGTCTCCGCTCATGACGGAGTCAGCATCCAGCACCACCATGTAGCTGTACTGGTTACCCCAGCGACGGCAGAAGTCATCGATGTTACCGCTTTTACGCTTCACGCGACGACGGCGGCGGCGGTAGAAGATCTGGCCTTCGCCCTGCACTTCTGCAATCAGCTCCATCCACGCCTTTTGTTCCGCAACGCAGATATCCGGGTTGTAGCTGTCGCTCAGGATGTAAACGTCGAAATGCTCCGCGTTGCCGGTCGCCTTCACGGACTCCCAGGTCGCACGCAGGCCCGCAAATACGCGGTCAACGTCTTCGTTACAGATAGGCATAATCAGCGCGGTACGGTGCTCGGGATTGAGGGGTTCATCCCCGACCGTTGACGCTGAAATGCTGTACTTGTCACGCCCCATGAGCAGTTGCAGGAAGCCCATCAGCGCGGTCCAGAAACCGGCCGAGACCCAGCAGAAGAGGACCGCGAACAGCAGAAGAATGCCGCTCTGCAGGATATACGGCAGCAGCTGCATGAAGGAGACCCAAAGATCCTGGCCCATCATGTCCGTCGGATTGATAAACGCCCAGCCCTGGTAAGGCAGGATAGTTTTCATGTACCAGGTCGCGACGACCGTCTGCGCCAGCGTCAGAAGCAGCAGGATATAGCGACGGATTGTCCCGACGGTACGCCATTTCTGTTCGGAGGCCTGCTCTTCTTTCGTCAGGCGCGACAGATAGCGCGGCGTCACATCACGCCCGCGCAGGCGATCCCAGAAGCGGCCCACCGGGTTGGTGCGCCATGGATCGGGGAACATAGAGGAACGCGTAGCCTTCGGCATCGCCTGAAGCTGATCGCGTCCTTCATCGTCTTTAATCAACTGCCCTTCCGCCAGCGAGTCCGGCCAGGCCTGCTCCAGACGCGCCTTGACTGACCCGAGCGGCGTATCATCATCACGGGAAAACGTATGATGTTCACCATCCAGCGCGGAGTGAACCGCGCGGATGTCGCTCTTTGGCAGTGCCGCTTTTTCGATATCCGTCAGCGGCATGGCATCAATATATTCAGATGTATTATTCATTGGCAGGTAGCTGATAGCTCCAGGTTTCACTCAGCGGCTGATCGTTACTGACCAGCGCAGCACGCATTTCTGTGGTCTGTTTCGGATCTTTCACTTTCACGCGCAGGGTCAGACGCCAGCCTTTGGTTACCGGGTTGTAACGCACGGTATTCTCAACGATTTCACCGTTATCACCGATGCTGGCCTGAGCGGCAACGGCGGTGTCCGGTGACAGTTTCTTCATATCCTGGCCTGTGAAGTCCACGACAAACGCCACGGTACCGTCAGGCTGACGGATAAGATTAGACTGCTTCACATCACCCGTTGAGCGGCGAGTCTGCATTACATACGCGTTATCCGGCGCATGCAGCTTATCTTCGTCGCGGCTGAAGGTAATGGTGTACTTGAAGTTCATCTCTTTACCGGCTTCCGGCAGCTGATCCGGCGTCCAGTAAGCGACGATGTTATCGTTGGTTTCGTCGTTGGTTGGAATTTCTACCAGCTCGACCTTACCTTTACCCCAGTCACCGTTTGGCGTGACCCAGGCGCTTGGACGCTGGTCATAGCGATCGTCCAAATCTTCAAAGCGGGAGAACTGACGACCACGCTGCAGCAGGCCAAAACCTTGCGGGTTTTCCATTGCGAAGCTGCTAACCGCCAGATGTTTCGGGTTATTCAGCGGACGCCAGATCCACTCACCGTTACCGGCATGAATAGACAGACCGTTGGAGTCATGCAGTTCCGGGCGGAAGTTGGTTGCCGGTGACGGCTGGTTCGGCCCGAACAGGAACATACTGGTCAACGGCGCAACGCCCAGCTTGCCCACTTTATCACGCAGGTAAACCTTGGACTGCACGTCAACTACCGTGTCACGACCCGGCATAATCACAAAGCGATAGGCACCGGTTGCACGCGGGGAATCCAGGAGCGCATAAATGGTCAGACGCTTATCCGTTGGTTTTGGACGTTCAATCCAGAACTCACGGAAACGTGGGAACTCTTCACCTGATGGCAGCGCGGTATCAATAGCCAGACCGCGCGCAGAAAGCCCGTACACCTGCCCCGCGCCAATGACGCGGAAATAGCTGGCTCCAAGCATGCTAACGATTTCGTCGTTTTTATCTTTGCTGTTGATTGGGTAAAGCACCTTAAAGCCTGCGAAGCCCAGGTCTTTCACCGTATCTTTGTCGTGTTGCACATTGCCAAAATTGAAGTAATCCGGGCTGTACTTGATCTTACGTACCGCGGTTGCCGTCACTTCATTGATGGCAACAGGCGTGTCGAAGTACATACCCTGATGATAAAATTCAAGCTTGAACGGGGTTTTAATATTGCTCCAGTACGCTTTGTCGTGATTGAACTGGATCTGCTGATAGTCCGCATACTTCATGTCGCGGAAAACGGAGGGCAAGTTACTTTTCGGCGCTTCATAGCTCTTGCCTGCCATCGATTTTGCCTGTTTTGCGACATCGTCGATGTTAAAGGCCAGTGCCGATGAGGTATACAGTGATAACACCACTGCAGCACCCAACCAACGCATTTTCATCATCTGTGGTTTATGTTTCATAATAAGTAAGCACTTCCCCCTTTGTGTGCTTATATCGATCCGATCCATTTTAATGGAAACTCAGGCAATCCGACAACATTATCACTGCTTTGTTCAGCTGCTGGCTCATGGATTAAGCAAATGAAAGAACCCGCTATTCACTTTGCGTGCTTATCCTGGAGACAGGGTGTCGGTCTTGGTGTAGGGTTGGCTTCGAATGTAACCATTATGAGTCTTAGGGATAAGACGAAAAGTCTGAGAATGCACAACGTTATATGAGCACAACACCAACAGAACGTGAATATTTCCTCGACTCGATCAGGGCCTGGCTGATGCTATTGGGGATCCCCTTTCACATTTCACTGATTTACTCCAGCCACACCTGGCATGTGAATAGCCAGATGCCCTCCTGGTGGCTGACGCTGTTTAATGACTTTATTCACGCCTTCCGTATGCAGGTGTTCTTCGTCATATCCGGCTATTTTTCTTATATGCTTTTTCTGCGATACCCGCTCAAGCGCTGGTGGAAAGTGCGCGTAGAGCGCGTGGGGATCCCCATGTTGACCGCAATTCCACTGCTGACGCTGCCTCAGTTCATTATGTTGCAATACGTCAAAGGCAAAGCGGAGAACTGGCCAAATCTGTCGCTGTATGAAAAGTACAATACGCTGGTCTGGGAGCTGGTATCTCACCTGTGGTTCCTGCTGGTCCTGGTGGTGCTCACAACGGTGAGCCTGTTGATTTTCAGCCGCCTGCGCCACCGTCTGAGTACAAAAGCCGACACCTTCTTCGCCAACGTTACGATGGGCAAACTGTCAGTGCTCTTCTTGCTGTTGGGGATTGCCTATGCCGCCGTGCGCCGAACGCTGCTTATCGCCTACCCGCCGATTTTGAGCGACGGGTTATTTAATTTTGTGGTGATGCAGTCCCTGTTCTACATTCCGTTCTTTTTAATCGGCGCGCTGGCCTTTATTCATCCGAAGCTTAAGTCGCTGTTTGTCACCCCGTCACCGTGGTGCGCGCTGGGGGCAAGCCTCGCGTTCGCGGCCTATCTGCTGAATCAGCGCTACGGCAGCGGCGATGCCTGGATGTATGAAACGGAAAGCGTGATCACTATGCTGCTTGGGCTGTGGATGGTGAACGTGGTATTCGCGCTGGGCCACCGCTTGCTGAACTTTAAGTCCAGTCGCGTGACCTACTTCGTTAATGCGTCACTGTTTATCTATCTGGTGCATCATCCGTTGACGCTTTTCTTCGGGGCTTACATCACACCGCACATCGCTTCCAACACGCTGGGGTTTTTTACCGGGCTGGTGTTTGTTGTTGGGGTAGCAATCGTACTCTACGAAATCCATCTGCGGATCCCGCTCCTGCGCTTCCTCTTTTCAGGAAAACCACAGGCAAAAGCCTCATAAATCACGCGGCGCATCCGATGCGCCGCGTTTGCATCAGCTCTCCAGTTCTTGTCTGCGCTGAGTCAGAAGCCGCTGATAAAGATGCGTGGTGTCGTCGTCGAAACAGACAAAAATCACCTTCTCTGGCAGCGGTTTTAACGACAAATAGCGGTAAACCGTTTCTACGGCGATCGTAGCGGCAGCGGCCTTAGGGTAACCATACACGCCTGTGCTGATGGCCGGAAACGCCATCGTTTTATAACCGTTGTCGGCAGCCAGTCGCAGACAGTTCCGGTAAGCCTCTTCCAGAATACTCGCTTCGTGCCGATCCCCGCCATGCCAGACAGGCCCTACGGCGTGAATTACCGCTCTCGCAGGCAGATTGCCCGCCAGCGTAATCACCGCGTGACCGGGAGGACATTCGCCCTGCTGTTGGCGCACGGTTTTACAGGCTTCCAGCAGCTGCGGTCCGGCAGCCCGGTGGATAGCCCCGTCCACGCCGCCCCCTCCCATCAGGGATGGATTGGCCGCATTGACGATGACGTCGACGTGCACTGTCGTAATATCGCCATGAATAATTTCAATTTGCGGTTTCATAAAGCCCCTCTGCAACCCGCCTTTTTCTTAAGTGTATCGCAGAGGAGACCGGGAGAAAAAACTATCAGAAAAAATCCTCTTTCACCGCAGGGTGCGAGAACGCGCACTAGCGATACTGGATTTCGACAACCGCGAGCGTTTTTTCAGGATTAAGATATTTCATATTGAGCGTCGCCAGGCTAGAGTCGCTCACTTTCCCGTTAAGCGCCTCTTCATAGCTGACCATACGCGTTTGCATACGGTTATTATTTGGACATGACATTACAATCTGTTGTTTTTGGGGAGTGACTTCACAGGGGTCGGCGACGACGGCACCGCGAAAATGAATGACACCACCGTAAACAACCGTAGCCGAATAAGCCGGGATACTCAAAGCAGAAACGACCAGACTCAGACCTGCCACGAATCGAGCAAAATAGTTGTTCATTATAGGTACTCCTCAATGAAAATCGTCCATGAGGGGTAAACGCGCTTCATTTATTAGGGCAAACGAAGTTTCACGTTACGGAACATAACGACCAGGTCCGTGATATCAGCATAGCTCAACGGTACAGACCCGCCATATTCTCAACATATTGATTTCATGAATGTTTAGAGCGAGCGTTCCGTTGGCGACCACTGTTGTGATAAATGTAGCGATTTACCGTCTGAAACGGTGACAACGATTTTCACCGTGTCTCCCGCGCTAATATTTAAACTCAGGCGCATTAAATCAATCGTCTGATTAGCGGGTATAAAAAGTGTGTTTTGCTGCCGGGAAGAACTTTGTCCCCCCTGCCCTTCTCGTAAAGAAACAATCTGAACCTGACAATCACACGACTGCGCCAGAGTGACCTGAGGAATAATGGTGGTCATATTTTCCTGCTGTGACGTTTTGAAGGTGATCTGGCTGGAAAGCGCGGCAAGGAGAATTAAGGTATTCATGATGAACTCCCGAAAAAAAACAGGGCATCAGCCCTGTTTTTTTGTAGCACAGATTTCAGTATCAGTACTGATGAGCTGTCGCGTGGTTACCAAAACCGATCTGGGTCACGTTGACAGTCGAGTTGGAAGCAGTCTGGTCTACGAGTGCACCGTTAAAGCCGCCGGACTGGCTAACGTTCATAACGGATTTTTTACTGTTCCACTGATCAAGTGTCGCACTGTTGCCAAAACCTTTCTGGGACAGGTTGATTTTACTATCATCAGAACCCTGACCAACGTCAGCGCCGTTACCGCCACCTTTCTGGCTAATATTCAGGACAGAATTTCTGGCGTCTGTCTGCAGAGCTACCGCTGAGTTACCGCCACCGTCCTGATAAATATTCAGGGTGGAATTTGGGCCACTGTATCCGCCATGACCATGTCCATGACCCCAGCCGCCCTGATTAATAGAACCCGCCATAGCACTACCAGAAACTACGATTGCTGCAAGCGCTGCCACTTTGAGAAATTTCATGGTAAACCCCCATCGGATTGATTAAAGTCGTCGCCAACGCGCTAATGTTGAATAACGTTAATCGCCATTTGCGACTGTTTCTGCACTACAACTGCGGTTTTCTGCGTACCGTACTGCGTAATATTTGCTCTATTACCCGACCCTTTCTGGATAATTTTCGCGCTATTACCGTATCCATCTTGCGTAATACCTGCATCATTCGCGTTACCGCTCTGATCGATCCAGGCAATATTGTAACCCCCTGATTGATCAACTCTCGCTCTGTTACCTACCCCATCCTGGGATACAATGGATAAGAGTCTTGAACCGTCCTGGCTAACCTCAGCGTTATTGAAAACGCCCCGTTGACCAATAATGGCTGCCTGATTTAGTGATGAAAGACTTAATTCGTTAACCGCAAAGTTATATTCAGAATTTGCCAAATCTGAATTCGCTGCGGTTACAAATCCAGGCGCACCCAGTAATGTAAACATCATAATTAACGATGCGTTTTTCATGTTGTCACCCTGGACCTGGCTATTTAATCGTGCCATAACCCTTTAACAATGTTACTTGTTAAAACGACTCGTATTGTGTTAACGCGTCGTTACGGTGAAGAGTATGTCCGCTGAAACATTTTAAATATCTCACCCACGCGGCTTATTTTTATTTATCGGCTCACCACAAAGTCGTAATTTACCTCAAAAATGACTTTAAACAGGCCAGCTTATATTTTTTATTAAATGTGTATTACGGAAGGGTTGTACAACGACACGAAGGCTGTCCACGCTTCCTCCCGGGTTGTTTAAACGTAACGGCAGGAGAACATTTTTCTCAACGCGTGACACGAAGCCTCTTTTCTTAAGCCAGTCAGTCACTCATTCGTGGGCTTAGAAATTATCTGAAACTCATA
>NZ_JADCKW010000066.1:0-3156 GCF_014982155.1 Enterobacter cloacae complex sp. P16RS2
CAGATATACGCGAAATTCGTATTTTTTCTCGTGATGAGAAAAAACAAGATGACATGCGTAAAAAATATAATAATCCGAAACTGAAGTTTTATATAGGAGATGTGCGAGACTACTCAAGTGTGCTTAACGCATCGAGAGGAGTTGATTATATTTATCACGCAGCAGCATTGAAGCAAGTTCCTTCCTGTGAATTCCATCCTTTGGAAGCAGTTAAAACTAATGTGTTAGGCACAGAAAATGTCCTTGAAGCGGCGATCGCAAACGAAGTCAAGCGTATTGTATGTCTAAGTACTGATAAAGCAGTTTACCCAATAAATGCTATGGGTATTTCGAAAGCTATGATGGAAAAAGTCATGGTTGCAAAATCACGTAATGTTAATAGCGAAAAAACGGTGATTTGTGGTACTCGCTATGGAAACGTAATGGCATCTCGGGGTTCAGTGATTCCGCTTTTTGTTGATTTAATTAAAGCGGGTAAAGCGCTTACAATTACCGATCCAAACATGACTCGCTTTATGATGACACTTGAGGATGCAGTAGATTTAGTGCTTTATGCTTTTGAACATGGCAATAATGGCGATATTTTTGTACAAAAAGCACCCGCTGCAACCATAGATACTTTGGCTATAGCTCTAAAACAACTCTTAAATGCTGAAAGCCATCCTGTGAATGTGATTGGGACTCGTCACGGAGAAAAATTGTACGAAGCATTACTTAGCCGTGAAGAAATGATCGCAGCGATTGATATGGGTGATTATTATCGAGTACCACCTGATTTACGCGACCTTAATTATGGCAAATATGTTGAGCAAGGCGATCGTCGAATTTCTGAAATTGAAGATTATAACTCTCATAACACAACTCGACTGGATGTTGAGGGCATGAAAACACTGCTCCTTAAACTTCCTTTTATTAGAGCATTACGTGCTGGCGAGCAATACGAATTGGATTCCTAATATGAAGATTCTTATCACCGGAGCTGAGGGCTTCATTGGCCGTAACTTATGTTTACGGCTTCAAGAGGCTGGTTATACTCAATTAATTAAAATTGGTCGTAATTCAACCGCAGAAGACCTTGAAGATGCAGTAAAAAACGCAGATTTTGTTTATCATCTTGCAGGGATAAATAGACCACTGCAAAATGGTGAGTTTATTGAAGGTAACTCCAATTTTACAGCCAAGTTAGTTGAATTGTTAATTGCTAACGGCAAAAGAATTCCACTAATGATCAGCTCCTCAATCCAGGCTGAATTAGATAATCCATATGGTCTGAGTAAAGCATCGTCAGAAAAACATGTTGAACGTTATGCATCGCTTAGCGGTGCATCATATTATATATATCGTTTTCCTAATGTTTTTGGCAAATGGTGTAAACCAAACTACAACTCTTTTGTCGCTACTTTTTGCTACAATTTAGCTCGCGGTCTGGATATTACCGTCAATGATCCCTCTGCCGCAGTTAATCTCGTTTACATTGATGATGTTTGTAGCGAAGCGTTAGAACTTCTTAAAGGTAAATCCGAGAGTGGATATAAAAGTATTAACCCCATTTATTCTACAACAGTAGGTGAAGTTGCTGAACTACTCAAGCGCTTTAAAGCAAGTCGTTCAACATTAGTTACTGAAAATGTAGGTACGGGTTTCATTCGCGCATTATACTCGACTTGGTTGAGTTATTTACCCGTTGAAGAGTTTTCATATTCTATTCCCTCTTACGGGGACGCTCGCGGCATCTTTTGTGAAATGTTAAAGACGCCATCTGCGGGTCAGTTTTCATTTTTTACGGCCCATCCTGGAATTACACGTGGGGGCCATTATCACCACTCAAAAAATGAAAAATTTTTAGTGATTCGTGGGCGTGCGTGTTTCAAATTCGAGCATGTAATTACCGGGGAACGTTATGAGATTAACGTTTCATCAGAGAAGTTTGAAATTGTTGAGACGGTACCTGGTTGGACCCATGATATTACTAATATTGGTGGTGATGAATTAATAGTTATGCTTTGGGCAAATGAAATTTTTAATCGTGATTTGCCAGATACAATTGCGAGACCGCTATAATGAAAAAATTAAAAGTTATGTCTGTTGTTGGAACGCGTCCGGAAATTATTCGGTTGTCACGTGTGTTAGCTAAGCTTGATATTCACTGTGAGCATATTCTTGTTCATACAGGTCAGAACTATGATTATGAGTTGAATGAAGTATTTTTCAAGGATCTTGGTGTTAGAAAACCTGATTATTTCTTAAATGCTGCAGGGAAGAACGCGGCGGAAACAATTGGTCAGGTTATTATAAAAGTTGATGAAGTTTTGGAATCTGAAAAACCAGAGGCAATGTTAGTTCTGGGTGATACAAATTCATGCATTTCAGCGATTCCCGCTAAGCGGCGTAAAGTACCTATTTTCCATATGGAAGCGGGCAACCGCTGTTTCGACCAACGTGTTCCGGAAGAAACTAACCGACGAATCGTGGATCATACTGCTGATATCAATATGACCTACAGTGATATTGCTCGTGAATACCTCCTGGCTGAGGGCATTCCGGCCGACAGAATCATCAAAACCGGCAGTCCAATGTTTGAAGTGCTTTCATACTATATGCCTCAAATTGATAGTTCGGATGTGTTATCCCGCTTGAATCTTAGTCCCGAAGAGTTCTTCGTTGTAAGTGCACATAGAGAAGAAAACGTGGATTCTCCGAAGCAACTAATCAAGCTGGCGGAAATTTTAAACACCATTGCTGAAAAGTATAATTTGCCAGTCATAGTTTCCACTCACCCTCGTACACGAAACCGAATAAATGAACAAGGAATTCAATTCCATTCAAACATTCATTTGCTTAAGCCTTTAGGTTTCCATGATTACAATCAACTTCAGAAAAATGCACGAGCTGTATTGTCTGATAGTGGAACTATCACGGAAGAGTCTTCAATTATGAATTTCCCTGCTATTAATATTCGGGAAGCTCATGAGCGTCCAGAGGGTTTTGAAGAAGCATCCGTTATGATGGTAGGCCTGGAATGCGAACGTGTACTTCAGGCACTGGATATCCTTGCAACACAGCCTCGTGGGCAAACACGACTTTTACGGCAGGTGAGCGATTACAGTATGCCAAATGTTTCTGATAAAGTTGTAAGGATTATTCACTCTTATACAG
>NZ_JADCKW010000067.1:0-2152 GCF_014982155.1 Enterobacter cloacae complex sp. P16RS2
CAAAATAATGACTGCCGCTTTTTGTTATTAATTCTATGATTACAGTGGGTTACAGGGTCTAAATACGGATCGCTTTGTAGCGATTTGTGCTTGTTTCTGAGGTCATTTAGGACGACAATTAACGCCAGTTTTTTGTCTGTATCCAGACAAGAAAAATCATTTAATCAGACATCGCTCAGTGCACTGGTAGCTGTTAAGCCAGGGGCGGTAGCGTGCTCATTTTCTGAAACCGTTAATAAATGCTCAGGTTTCAGAACGCCAGTTTCCAGACATATACACTAGACGGAACAGATAACGTGAAAATTCTTGTGACGGGCGGGGCCGGCTTTATCGGCTCAGCGGTTGTACGACATATTATTAAAAATACCCAGGACGACGTCGTCAATGTGGATAAGCTGACCTATGCCGGCAACCTTGAGTCGCTTAGTGAAGTCAGCGACAGCGACCGATATGCTTTTGAACATGCGGATATTTGCGATAAAGACGCCATGGATCGCATTTTCGCAAAGCATAAGCCTGATGCGGTGATGCACCTGGCCGCTGAAAGTCACGTCGATCGTTCCATCACCGGCCCGGCTGCGTTTATCGAAACCAATATCGTTGGCACTTATGTACTGCTGGAAGCCGCTCGTGCGTACTGGTCAACGTTGGATGAACAGGCGAAGAAAGCGTTTCGTTTCCATCACATCTCAACCGACGAAGTGTATGGTGATTTGCCGCATCCTGATGAGCATCCGGCGTCAACTGAGCTGCCACTCTTCACTGAGACCACGGCTTATGCGCCTAGCAGTCCGTATTCGGCGTCGAAAGCCTCGAGCGATCATCTTGTTCGTGCCTGGCTGCGTACCTACGGTTTCCCCACCATTGTCACCAACTGTTCAAATAACTACGGCCCGTACCATTTCCCGGAAAAACTGATCCCACTGGTTATCCTGAATGCGCTGGACGGAAAAGCTCTGCCTATTTATGGCAAGGGCGATCAGATTCGTGACTGGCTATACGTTGAAGACCATGCGCGCGCACTCTATACCGTTGTGACTCTGGGGAAACCGGGGGAGACATATAATATCGGTGGGCATAACGAGAAGCAAAATCTGGACGTAGTGCATACGATTTGCGATTTGCTTGATGAGATTGTGCCGAAAGAGGGGTCTTATCGCGATCAGATTACGTATGTTGCTGACCGTCCCGGTCATGACCGCCGCTACGCTATTGATGCGCATAAAATTAGTGTTGAACTGGGCTGGAAGCCTGAGGAAACGTTCGAAAGCGGGATTCGTAAGACAGTGGAATGGTATCTGAGCAATCAAAATTGGGTTAACAACGTGAAAAGCGGCGCTTATAAAAGTTGGATCGAGCAGAACTACGGGGAACGTTAATAATGAATATTCTTCTGTTCGGTAAAACAGGGCAGGTGGGGTGGGAACTCCAGCGTGCGCTTGCCCCACTAGGTAACTTGATAGCGGTCGATGTGCATTCAAAAGAGTATTGCGGGGACTTTAGCAACCCTGAAGGAATTGCGGAAACCGTTCGTGTAATTAAACCAGACGTCATTGTCAATGCGGCGGCGCATACAGCAGTAGATAAGGCTGAATCTGAGCCTGATTTTGCCAGGCTGCTAAACGCGACAAGCGTTGAAGCGATAGCCAAAGAAGCGGCCAAAATAGACGCATGGGTTGTGCACTACTCTACCGACTATGTATTCCCCGGCGACGGCGAAAAGCCATGGCGTGAAACGGATTTGACTGCTCCGCTTAATGTATACGGTGAGACAAAGCTAGAGGGCGAAAAGGCATTGCAGGCGCATTGCCCTAAGCATCTTATTTTCCGGACCAGTTGGGTATATGCGGGGAAGGGCAACAATTTCGCTAAGACGATGTTGCGGCTCGCAAAAGAGCGTCAGGAACTCTCTGTTATCAACGATCAAGTTGGTGCTCCAACGGGCGCTGAATTGTTAGCAGACTGCACAGCGCATGCTATTCGTGTCGCAATGATGAAACCTGAAGTTGCTGGCCTCTACCATCTGGTCGCGTCGAATACGACAACCTGGTATGACTATGCGGCACTGGTGTTTGATGAGGCCAGAAAAGCAGGTGTTGAGTTGGCTATTGAAAAGCTTAATGCTGTTCCAACATCGGCTTACCCAACTCCT
>NZ_JADCKW010000067.1:2332-3748 GCF_014982155.1 Enterobacter cloacae complex sp. P16RS2
ATGCCCTTATAAGGGCATTTGGTTTTTATAGAGAAAAAATGATGGCTACGCGTAAAGGTATTATTCTGGCAGGTGGTTCTGGCACTCGTCTGTACCCTGTTACCATGGCGGTGAGTAAACAACTACTGCCAATTTATGACAAACCAATGATTTACTACCCGCTGTCAACACTCATGCTGGCAGGGATAAAAGATATTCTTATTATCAGTACTCCACAAGACACACCACGTTTTGAACAATTGCTGGGTGATGGCAGCCAGTGGGGACTGAACCTGCAATATAAAGTGCAGCCAAGCCCAGATGGTCTTGCACAGGCGTTTATCATCGGTGAAGAGTTCATCGGCGATGACAGCTGCGCTTTGGTTTTGGGGGATAATATTTTCTACGGACATGACCTGCCGAAGCAACTTGAAGCCGCAGTAAATAAAGATGAAGGTGCTACAGTATTTGCTTATCATGTTAATGATCCTGAACGCTATGGTGTAGTTGAGTTCAATAAGAACGGTACCGCAATCAGTCTGGAAGAAAAACCGTTAGAACCGAAGAGCAATTACGCTGTTACAGGTCTGTACTTCTATGATAATGACGTGGTGGAAATGGCAAAAAATCTGAAGCCATCTGCACGTGGTGAATTAGAAATTACAGATATTAACCGTGTATATCTTGAGCAAGGGCGCTTATCTGTTGCAATGATGGGGCGCGGGTACGCGTGGCTGGATACTGGCACACATCAAAGTTTGATCGAAGCGAGTAATTTCATTGCGACTATTGAGGAACGTCAGGGATTAAAGGTTTCTTGTCCAGAAGAAATTGCTTATCGAAAAGGTTTTATTGACGCTGCGCAGCTAAAGAGACTCGCTATACCATTGTCGAAGAACGCTTATGGCAAGTATATGCTTAAATTGGTTGAAGGGATCTGAAATGAACGTGACCATGACTGAAATTCCTGATGTATTAATCCTTGAGCCAAAAGTATTTGGTGATAATAGAGGATTTTTCCTCGAGAGTTTTAACCAGAAAACCTTTAATGAAATTGTTGGTAGAAAAGTGAACTTTGTACAGGATAATCACTCAAAATCAGCAATAAACGTTTTAAGAGGTTTGCATTTTCAATCACAAAATACCCAGGGGAAATTAGTACGCGTGACTGCTGGAGCAGTTTTTGATGTGGCTGTAGATTTACGAAAGAACTCAAAAAGTTATGGTAGCTGGGTTGGGGTTGAACTTTCCGCTGAAAACAAAAAACAATTGTGGATACCGGAAGGTTTTGCTCATGGATTTTATGTTTTGGAAGAGAACACAGAATTCGTTTACAAATGTACTGATTATTATAGCCCTGCTTTTGAACATACTTTAGCCTGGAATGATACATCAATCAGAATAAACTGGCCAATACCAGAGGGTATTGTACCTATT
>NZ_JADCKW010000068.1:0-4081 GCF_014982155.1 Enterobacter cloacae complex sp. P16RS2
CAAATAAAAGTCATTGCGAGCAGCATGTATCATTCACTGCCCGTAGTGCATTCCACCCTATTAATTCTGACTGCAGAATTAGTATTTTTAAAACTAAGGATATCTCAATGAAAAAGATTTTCTCTATAGCATCTATTTCTACCGTAGTAATGATTTCTGCGTCCGCATTCGCAGCAAATGAAGGCGAAACTAGTTCGGTTGTATTTAATGGTTCAATTAAAGAAAACACTTGTGTAATCAATAGTGGGTCTAAAGGACAAACAGTTGAATTGGGTGATATCGAGAAAAGTGTACTTGCAAATCAAGGAAGTTTTTCCCAACCGGTTGGCTTCACAATTGCACTTGATCAGTGTGATAACGCCAATGCTACCATCACTTTCAAAGGTGAGACCCCGCCAAGTATTAACAATGCACTGAAAACAACAGTTTCAGGTGTTGGCATCCAAATTTTGGATCAAAATACCCCGGTGGTCGTTGATGGTTCTACCCACGCACAGTCCATCAACGTTAGTTCAACTAATCCTAATGAATTCGATTTCACGGCGCGCTATATAGCTCTGGATAACAATGTGGCAGTAGGGTTGGCCAATTCAACTGTAGATTTTACCGTGAAATACAACTAATTCCTCCGCACACGGCACCCCTATCCAATGGGGTGCTACCCCTTTCATGATCATTTTTGGAGAATCAGATGTTTTATTATTCCTTTCAAAAACCGTTACTCGCCTCAATATTAGGCATAGTAATGTTTCTCCCCCATTTGGCCTCGGCGGGAGGTATTGTCTTGGGTGGAACACGCCTTATATATCCTATTGATGCCAAGCAGGCCACTTTGTCTGTTCGTAATTCTTCGCAAGAGACCAGCTACCTTGTACAAAGCTGGACGGAGAATGCGCAGGGGAATAAATCCACAGATTTTATTATTACCCCACCGCTATATGTTAGTAACCCAGGTGACCAGAATATGTTGCGCGTAATTTTCGGTGGCCCATCCCTGCCACAGGACAGAGAATCTCTGTACTACTTCAATGCTAAGGCAATTCCTTCAGTAGATAAATCAAAAATAGAAGGAAAGAACACTCTTATGCTCGCTGCCGTAACGCGCATCAAAATGTTTGTACGCCCGGCAGGGCTTGAACTCCCTGTTGAAAAGGCACCATCGATGCTGACTTTTAAACGCAGCGGGAACCAGGTGCAAATCAGCAATCCTTCTCCCTATCACATAACTATGGTTCAGGTCGCACTGGATGGTCGCAAGATTGCTGACACGATGGTAGCGCCATTTAGTACTGAATCCCTGTCAGCATCAGGAAATCCTCGAACGCTGACCTACAGCACAATAAACGACTACGGTGCGGTTTCTGCTCAGCAAAAGCAAAATCTGTAAGTTGCTTAGTGCAATTGTTCCTCTAATAGTTCTGCCTCTGGTTAATATTATGAAGAAGTCTACTTTATCGATAGCCCTGACTGGCTTATTTATTCAAGCCGGTTTCGCCGCAAATGCCTCAGGGCTCTATTTCCCGCCAGAATTTTTGGGGGCAGACGCTGATGCAGCTGCCGATCTGAGTATTTTCCAGGCTTCTGGCTCGCAGCGGCCTGGAGAATATCTAGTTGAGGTGTTTTTGAATGACAGAAGTCTGGGTCAACAAACGCTAACATTTAAAAAACGAGAAGAACAAACTGAACAACAGCGCAGTAAAGATAATACAGGGCTCTCAGTATGCCTAACACGAGAAATGCTGGTTTCATTGGGGGTGAAAGTAGCTCTCTTTACGAAGATCGCTTCTCCTGGAGAGAATGAATGCGTAACACCGGAGAAAGTCATACCGGGTGCATTTACTCGCTTTGATTTCACTAAAATGCAGCTTTTTATTAGCATCCCGCAGGCTTCACTACATAACCAAGCGCGCGGATATATTGACCCTTCACTCTGGGATGAAGGCATTAATGCCGCTTTACTAAATTATAACTTCAGCGGTGGGAACACCTTTGCCGGTAAATCGGACAGTAATAACTACTTCCTTAACCTGAATAGCGGCCTTAATTTCGGTGCCTGGCGCCTACGCGATTTCCGAACCTGGAGTTATTACAGTAACAAATATCAGACTCAGCATTCATGGCAACGCTTGAAGACTTATGTCGAACGATCTGTCATCCCCTTGCGCAGCAATCTGGTGATTGGAGAGAGTTCGACATCAAATCAGATTTTTGACTCTCTGGGTTTCAAAGGCATCAGCCTGTCGACAAATGACAACATGTATCCGGACACCATGAGGGGATTCGCCCCGGTGATCCGCGGCGTGGCTGAAAGCAACGCGCAGGTACTGGTTCGCCAGAATGGTTATAGCATTTACCAGACGAACGTTTCTCTAGGTGCATTCGAGATAACAGATCTCTACCCAATGTATAGCAGTGGCGATCTGGAGGTGAGTGTAAAAGAGGCCAACGGTAACACTCACGTGTTTACTGTGCCCTATTCCTCTGTTCCGTTACTACAGCGTGAAGGAAGGATGACATACAGCATGACTGCAGGCCGTTTTACGGGTAATAGCGACCGTTACGACAATCCAGCTTTTGGTGAGGCCACTCTCTTATGGGGACTTCCGCACAATGTAACCTTATATGGTGGTGCTCAGTATTCAGATAAATACCTGGCGGAGCAACTGGGGCTGGGCATTAACATGGGTTCAATCGGAGCATTATCCGCCGACGTAACGCATGCGGGCAGTACCCTGGCAGATGGTTCGAGCCACAAAGGTCAATCGATTAGATTCCTGTATGGGCATTCATTTAATCCTACGGGTACGCATCTCCGTCTGGCAGGATATCGATACTCGACAAAGGGTTTCCATACCCTTGATGAAACAGCGCTGAAGACCATGAGTGGGCGCTTATACGATCACGATGAGTATGATGAATATGGTAACCGTGTTAAGGACTCCTACTCCGACTACTACAATCTGTACAACACCAAACGAGCCAGATTGGAAGCAAATATCTCGCAGAGTCTTGGTACCGCGGGTTCTCTTTACATCACCGGTGTTAAGCAGACCTACTGGAATTCCGGTAGCTCTAATACATCATTACAAAGTGGCTATAGCAGTAGCTTGGGGCCTGTAAACTACTCGCTTTCTTACAGCTTTAATAAACAGAAGAATGAAGGAAATCCGTCCTGGACGGATAAGGTTTTCAACCTTTCACTGTCAGTCCCATTAGACCAGCTATTTTCATGGAAAAAGGAATCACGATCTGTCCACGCTACGTTATATGGCAGCCGGGATAATCACGGCAATTTGAGTCAGCAAGCAGGACTGAGCGGTACGGCCTTAGAAGGTAATAACCTTAACTGGAATGTTTCACAAGGATATAATCACAGCGGAAATGGTGGCAGCCGCGGCGGTACCGGAAACGCAGGATTAAATCATCGCGGTGGTTATGGCAACTCGTCACTTGGATACAGTTACAGCGATGATTACCAGCGAGTGAACTACGGCTTGAGTGGTGCCCTTATAGCGCACCGAAATGGTCTGACTCAGGGACAGCAAGTGATGGAAAGTGCAGTTCTAATTGCTGCACCGGGTGCCAGCGGTGCAGATGTTAAAGGTGCAACTGGTGTAACAACTGACTGGCGCGGATATGCCATCAAGCCTTATGCCACTGCCTATCGTGAAAATAGCATTTCTTTGGATACCAGTACGCTCGATGACAAAACTGAAATTGACAGCGGTGTAGCTCGAGTTGTGCCAACTAAAGGCGCAATTGTTCGAGCAAGTTTTGATGTTCAGCGTGGTCACCGCGCCATTATGACCCTAACTCGCAACGGTAAACCACTTCCATTTGGCGCGATGATTTCAGGCGATAAGGTCACCGGCATTGTCGGGGATGGGGGGCAAGTATATTTGTCCGGCCTTCAAAATAAAGGAAAACTGAAGGCGAAATGGGGTGATGTAAAAAGTCAGGAGTGTAAAATTGAATATCTAATCAGTGAAACAGCACAACAAGACGCAATTTCCAAAATTAACGCGACCTGTCGATGACGTGCCTTCACACAAAAGGGAAAAAATATGAAAAGTAAAAATAC
>NZ_JADCKW010000069.1:0-238 GCF_014982155.1 Enterobacter cloacae complex sp. P16RS2
GAGCTATAGCCCCATCGTTTTGCCAACCTCTGTACCGGTAATTTTTGTTGAGGCAAGGCGTGGTGACACGAAGCATACTCAGGTATGTGAGTGTCGCCGCAACGCAGCATCAGCAAAAATTTGGTAGGCCTGAGTGGACTTGAACCACCGACCTCACCCTTATCAGGGGTGCGCTCTAACCACCTGAGCTACAAGCCTGCAGAGATTTTTACTGCTGTTTTTCATCAGACAATCTGTG
>NZ_JADCKW010000007.1:0-241641 GCF_014982155.1 Enterobacter cloacae complex sp. P16RS2
TTTCAGTATGTCTCTTGATAACTCATAGACTATGCTGATAATCTAAAAAAGTATAAATGAGCTTCGAGGCTATTATGAAAAATGAAAATGATGTATCCAAAGAAGAGATGTTAAGTACAATAGTGGCACAAGCAAAAGAGTACGCAGCGATCGACTTTGAACAACTTGAAAGAGATGGTGTCATTAAAAAAGTCAGGGGAGGTTATCTGGTTGTCAAGCATAGTAAACTACCTGATGCGGCTAGAAAGTTAATGAAATCACTTAAGTCTACGAAAGATGGTGTACAAATGATTATCAGTAAGCCTCCAAAGTCTTTTCTTGATTTAGGGAAGTGATTATGTAGGCCTCTTAACCGAGGCCATTTTCATTTGGGAGTATTTATATTAATCATGACGTTTTGCTGATTAGCATAAAGTTTTACATCGTTATCATGAAAAGCTATCGTCAATTCTAAACTTTCTGTTTCTTTTAAATTTAATGACTGCCTGATTTCTTTCTGATTGGTTTGGACTATCTGAGAGTAATAGTCTACCATTCTTTGAATATACATTAATCTACGTACGTCATGGAAACTATCACCATTAGTCATAGTTCCAAATAGTTGATAAACAGTTCCATCTTCCATTTGCATAGCATAGTTACAATGAGCATTTCGTAATGCCATGCGTTGTTTAGTATCTAAATTATGTCCTGTTATACCTTTCACTCTAAAGTGCTCTATAGATTCAGGAAGATACTTATGAATTTTTTTTATCAGATTTTCATTTACCCAAACATCAGAATATCCTCTTCCATGAGGCATAATGTCTATGAAAATGACGGCGTTTTCAAAAAACATACAAAATAAAACAGGACCTGTTCGCTTAAAGAATCCATTTTTAACGGGTTCTTCAGAAAGATGTAGGTGATGAATATTCCAAGAGTTTAATAGTAGGTCGTTGTAAATGTATTTTGTTGTACTCAAGGAAAGATGCGGATTTATTGTTAACCCAAGGGTAAGTTTCCTCTTGATGGATTCATATGCCTTTTCTGTTTCTTCAGGTACTTGAATTCCTGGTAGTTCGATTACTAATCTTCTTTTATCGCTTGGTATTCTTCTTTGTAAGGCGAAAACAGCTTTTAAATTTTCAATTGTTGTTAAGCTATCATCATATTGAAAACCAAACTGAGCTAACTGTTCATCAATATAAGTTCGCATTCCATTTTCAGGTGTGAATTTTATCATATCGAACATCCCTGTTTCAGTTTCACGCTGTAATTTTTTCTACTGAAAAGTACTGGTTTAATACATCAGCAATTCCAGTTTCTGTATTGTTACCTATTACTAAATCAGCACACGCTTTCACTTCATCAACAGCGTTACCCATAGCAACACCCAGGCCAGCAGTCTCCAGCATACTTAGATCGTTGAAATTATCACCAAAGGCCATAACCTGGCTCATAGATAAGCCTTGCGATTCTACCCATTGTGCCAGGCGTTTACCCTTACTGTTTCCGGCTTGTGCTATGTCTACTTGGTCGTGCCAAGACCATTCACAAGCAAGGCCAAGCTCACGCTCTACGATCTGACCAAAGCGATGTAGTTTTTCAGTATCAGAATCAGTAAGGGCGAATTTCCATATAGCATCAACATTTTGAGAGGCTTCACTCAGAGAGGGTACTTGTTTGAATACTGGACGTTGTGACTCTGGAAGAGATTTAGCCCAATTTTCTGTACGGATAATATGCCCCGTTGGATTTTGATAAAACATGGCATCATCGGCATACATCAGACTATGAACATTGTAACTATCAAGTAGGTTTACTAATTGAGTAGCTTGTTCTGGTTGTAATGGGTCTGAGGCAATAACTCTTTTTTCGGCGTAATCGTACAATAAAGCACCGTTACAACATATAGCTGGTGTATTCAGTGCTAATGCCTGATAAAAAGGATGGATGGCTACAAAGTGCCGTCCGGTAACTATGACAACCTTTGCCCCTGATTTACGGGCATTCTGTAGGGCAGTTAATGAGGCTGGTAAAATAGTTTTTTCTGGCGTCAATAAAGTGCCGTCCAGATCAAGGGCGATTACCTGATAGTCCATGTAGTGATTCACCTGATTTTGGTATGTAGTTTTTCCGATAGTACACCGCTTTGCGGCTACGACGAAACAAGGTGAAGAGAGTCTTGTTGAGCACTGGAACAACGTTGGATACTGGCGTATTGCCCTGGATTGGTGAAAATGTTGTAATAAGCGTCACACACTCAAATAAGTGCCATTACAACAAATTGCAGGTGTATCTAACGCCAGTGCCTGATAAAAAGGGTGAATGGCAACGTGATGTCGACCCGTTACGATAAGGAGTTGATATCCCACTTCCTGCGCGCGTTTTAGCGCCTCAAGGGAGGAGGGGAGAAGGGTTTTTTGCGGCGTCAGTAAGGTACCGTCTAAATCCAGAGCAATCACACGCGAGGTCATCTGTTTTCCCGGGTTAATATTGAATTTACGTTTTGATGGGATGGTACACCGAGAGGCGAACGCTTCAAAACTCCTGTCGACAATTCAGCATTCACCGTCAAAAGTTAACTACTTTCATGCGCAGTGAGGAGTGAATATTCATGAAACAAACCGTTTATACCGCCAGTCCTGAAAGCCAGCAGATCCACGTCTGGCGTTTAAATACCGAAGGGACACTCACGCTGGTTCAGGTTGTTGATGTGCCAGGCCAGGTGCAACCGATGGTCATCAGCCCGGATAAACGTTTCTTGTACGTGGGTGTACGCCCGGAGTTCCGCGTGCTGGCCTATCGCATTTCTCCGGACGATGGCGCGCTGACGTACACTGCCGAAGCCCCGTTGCCGGGCAGCCCAACCCATATCTCGACCGATCGTAAAGGCAACTTTGTCTTCAGCGGCTCGTATAACGCGGGCTGCGTCAGCGTAACGCGTCTGGAAGAGGGTATTCCGGTCGAAACCGTGGATGTGGTGGAAGGACTTGAAGGCTGCCACTCGGCGAATATCTCTCCGGATAACCGCACGCTGTGGGTGCCTGCGCTGAAGCAGGATCGTATCTGCCTGTTCACCCTGAGCGACGATGGTCATCTGGTGGCGCAGAATCCTGCCGAAGTGACTACCGTTGAAGGTGCCGGCCCGCGCCATATGGTCTTCCATCCGAACCAGCAGTACGCCTACGTGGTCAATGAGCTGAACAGCTCCGTGAACGTATGGGAGCTGAAAGATCCTAACGGTCAGATTGAGTGCGTGCAGACGCTGGACATGATGCCGTCTGATTTCTCCGATACCCGCTGGGCGGCGGATATCCACATTACGCCAAATGGTCGCCATCTGTACGCCTGTGACCGTACCTCCAGCCTGATTACCGTCTTTAGCGTCTCTGAAGACGGCAGCGTGCTGGCGATTGAAGGGTTCCAGCCAACGGAAACCCAGCCGCGCGGCTTTAATATCGATCACAGCGGTAAATACCTGATTGCGGCGGGGCAGAAATCCCACCACATCGCGCTGTATGAAATTAAAGGCGAGCAGGGGCTGCTGGAAGAGAAAGGACGTTACGCCGTAGGCCAGGGGCCAATGTGGGTCGTGGTCAACGCTCACTAAGCGGCTAAAAACAAAAAACCTCGCGAATGCGAGGTTTTTTTATGCCCGGTAAACGCAGCGCCACCGGGCAAAACAGCTTACTGCTTCGGCTCAGCTACCACTTTGCTACCCAGACCGCGGTTGTTATATTCCCACATGCGGTTGAAGTTAGCGTCGTTCAGGTTGCGCTGAACGTTCCCTTTATCATCCACCGCGCCGGTATTGCCGGAGAATGGACGTTTGGAGATCGCGGCATCAGCCCACGGCTTCGCCATATTGAAGCCTTCGTTGATCACGCTGTCGCGGATCACGACCTGGCCGTTGGTCGCAGAGTCCACGTCCAGGGAGCGTCCCAGTTGCGCCACGCCGTCACCGGCAGCGTTAAAGCGGCTGTTCACGGCCAGGAAGCCGTAGAAGAGGTTAGACTGGGTTGCCGGAGCAAACACGTAACCTTCCTGCTGAGTGCGTGAGTTCACCACGCGGAAATCGGTATTATCAAACACCACCGCGCCGCGACCGGACACCAGATCCACGTCACCTTCAACGTAGCTGTTGGTCACCAGAGTACGGGTCAGGCGATTATTCTGCAGGGTGTTCTGCACGCCGCTGTTGGTTACGAAGAAGGTGTTCTGACGGCCCAGAATGTTGACGTTATTAATCTGCACCTTATCGCCATCGCTACGCAGCGCAACGGCCTGGTGGCTGCCGGCATCAACGCTGTCGCCCAGGGTATTCTGAATGGTCAGGTTCTGCAGCTGCAGACCGTTATTCTGAGACCAGAACACCGCCGAGCACATCACGCCAATGGTGGCGGAACGCTTGCTCTGGCAGTTATCAAACATATACCACGCCGGTTTGCCCGGCATATATTTACCGGCCGGGTTCACCAGGTGACGCCAGGTGTTGCTGTCGATTTCGGAATCGATCGCCAGGCCAATTTTTACGTCGATCGCTTTTTCGCCCAGACCGTAAAGCGTAATGCTGCCAGGGGCCGCCGGAACATACACAGTGCCTTCATATTCACCCGGCAGGATCGCGATGTACTGGCGAGACGCGCTGTGTTTAGTGATAGCAGCATCAACCGCAGCCTGAATAGAAGTATGCGTTACGCCCTGCGCACCCGCCGGGCCAACCACGAAGTCAGGCTGTTTAGGCAGGTTAATAGAAGACGGTGTCCACGGCGCAGCGTTAGGATCCATCGCCGAGAAGTAGTGCGCACGATCGAAGTTCTTCGCTTCATCAGCGGACAAAATCGGGCGGGAGGCGGTACCGGGCGCAACCTGCTCAGAAGGACGTTGATCCGGTGGTGTTGAACTGCATGCGGATAAGGTCACGCCAAAGGCGAGTGCTAACGCCAGACGGGAAATCCTGGAAATGTTCAAGGTAGAGCTCCTGGGTATGCAAGTCTTAAACGGGATAGACGAAATAGCATGCTTTTTTATACTAAGTTGAGCGAAACGGGAAGATAAAAAGGGTAAAAGTTGCATTTTTAGCCCCGGAGCGGCAGGTAGGTGATCACAAATAAATAACATTTTCAGTCAAGGCGGTTGACAGTAGACGGTGGATGCAAATAAATGTCTATACAACCTAAGACAAGTGGAATGCCCCATGCAGCAGATTCATCCCGACGATGTAATATGGCGAAATGCGCGACTGGCTACGATGGCGCCGGACGTACCTGCGCCTTATGGACTGAAAGTGCAACACGCCCTGGTCGTGCGCGGCCACACTATTCTGGCCGCGATCCCTGAATCTGACATTCCTTCCGGACACCGTCACTGTGTCGATCTTCAGGGACGTCTGGTCACGCCTGGCCTGATTGACTGCCATACCCACCTGGTATTTGGCGGCGACCGCGCGGCGGAGTGGGAGCAGCGTCTGAACGGCGTCTCTTATCAAACCATTAGCGCCCAGGGGGGCGGGATTAACGCTACCGTGACGGCGACGCGCAGCAGCTCAGCCGAAACCTTGCTGAAACTGGCGCAGCAGCGGCTCCAGCGTCTCATGAATGAAGGCGTGACGACCGTTGAAATCAAATCGGGATACGGGCTCAACGCCGAGGCCGAAGAGAAGATGCTGCAGGTTGCCCGCCAGCTGGGCCTCAATAATCCGATCGATATCAGCCCAACGCTGCTGGCGGCCCATGCGGTTCCGCCGGAATACCGGCAGGATCCGGATGCCTACCTCACGCTGGTCTGCGAGCAGATACTGCCCACGCTGTGGCAAAAAGAGTTATATGAAGCAGTCGACGTGTTTTGTGAAAACGTCGGCTTTACCCCGTCGCAAACCGAGCGCCTCTTCAAGGCCGCCGCCGCGCTCGGTATTCCGGTGAAAGGGCACGTCGAGCAGCTGTCGAATCAGGGCGGTGCGGCGCTGGTCAGCCGGTATAAGGGACTCTCCGCCGATCATATCGAATATCTTGACGACGCAGGCGTTCAGGCGATGGCGGAAAGCGGCACGGTTGCGGTCCTGTTGCCGGGCGCGTTCTATTTTCTTCAGGAGCGCCAGCGTCCGCCGGTTGAACAGCTCAGAAAACAGGGCGTGCCGATGGCGGTCGCCACCGACTATAACCCCGGCACCAGCCCGTTTGCGAGCCTGCACCTGGCGATGAACATGGCCTGCGTCCAGTTTGGCCTGACCCCGGAAGAAGCCTGGGCTGGCGTAACGCGCCATGCCGCGCAGGCGCTGGGCCGTGGCGCAACCCATGGGCAGCTGCGGGCAGGGTTTGTCGCTGATTTCGTCGTCTGGGATGCTCATCATCCGGTAGAGATGGTCTACGAGCCGGGACGCAACCCGCTCTATCAACGTATTTTCCGTGGGGAGGCAGTATGAGATTATGGCGGCCCGTAGCCGAAACCGTCTGGCAGGGGCGCGACGACAGCGCCGAGGCCAGCAGTGCAAAGCGCATTTTCCAGACGATAAAGCAGCAGGGCCAGTTCACGCCGCTTTCATCCGGCATCGCGCTGATAGGCTTTGAATGTGATGAAGGGGTAAAACGCAATCAGGGCAGGCCCGGCGCCGTGCAGGCACCGGATATGCTGCGAAAAGCTCTGGCAAATATGGCAAGCCATCAGGGGCATGACCGGCTGGCCGATATGGGCTCGGTGTACGTTGAAGGCGGCGAGCTGGAAGCGGCACAGCAGGCGTTAAGCGATGCCGTCACCGCCTGTCAGCAGTCCGGGATGCGGACGCTGGTGTTTGGTGGCGGACACGAAACCGCGTGGGCGCACGGTCGCGGCGTGCTGGATGCCTTCCCGAGCGAGCGGGTTGTCATTATCAACCTTGATGCCCATCTCGATCTGCGCAAGGCCGACCGGGCCACATCCGGCACCCCGTTTCGCCAGCTGGCGCGCTACTGCGATGAGCGCGGGCGGGAATTTCACTACGCCTGCCTTGGCGTGAGCCGGGCGGCGAACACGCTGGCGCTGTGGGATGAGGCCGAACGCCTGAACGTCACGCTGGTGGAAGATCTCCATTTCAGGCGCGATGCGCTATCCGCCCTGGAAAGGGTGCTGGCGCAGGCCGATCGTATCTATCTGACGATCGACCTGGACGTCCTGCCCGCCAGCGAAATGCCAGCCGTGTCCGCACCGGCTGCGCTAGGCATACCGGCGCTGGATCTTCTCCCGGTTATCGAACAAATCTGCCGTAGCGGTAAGCTACGGGCCGCCGATCTGGTAGAGTTTAACCCGCAGTACGATCGGGACGGGCAGGGCGCTAAGCTCGCCGCCCGCCTGGCCTGGCAAATTGCTCACTGGTGGGCATAACACTATTCAAGGAGTCACGATGTTTTCACGCTCACCTCTGCCGCAGTCGAGCCCTCCCGCGCCTTTCTATGAAAAGGTGAAGCAGGCAATTAGCGAAAAAATCGCTACCGGCGTCTGGCGGCCGCACGATCGCATTCCTTCCGAGGCCGAGCTGGTGGCGCAGTTTGGTTTTAGCCGGATGACCGTCAACCGGGCGCTGCGCGAGCTGACCGACGAAGGGCTTCTGGTGCGCCTGCAGGGCGTGGGGACGTTTGTGGCGGAACCGAAAGGACAGTCGGCGCTGTTTGAAATCCGCAGCATTGCGGACGAGATAGCCGCGCGTAATCATCAGCACCGCTGTGAGGTGCTGGTGCTCGAAGAGACCCAGGCCAGCGCCGAGCAGGCTACGGAGCTTAACGTCAAGGAGGGAAGCCGCATTTTCCACTCCGTGATGGTGCATTTCGAAAACGACATTCCGGTGCAGATTGAAGATCGCTGCGTTAACGCTGAGCGGATACCGGACTATCTGAACCAGGATTACACCCAGACCACGCCGCATGCCTATCTCTCGCTCGTCGCACCGCTGACGGAAGGGGAGCACATTGTGGAGGCCGTGCGCGCCACGCCGCAGGAGTGCGAAAGGCTGCGCATTAAAGAGCACGATCCGTGCCTGCTGATCCGCCGCCGAACCTGGTCCTCGTCGCACATTGTGTCGCATGCCCGACTGCTTTTCCCGGGGAATCGCTACCGGCTGCAGGGCCACTTCATGTCATAAGTTTTACAAGCGTGATCGCTAACGCAATATAACAAAATTGTATCTTTTTTGTTAAATCTGACCTTGTGTGTGCTTGTCTATACAAGTATATCTAAATGCATCATCTGTCCCCTATGAGGAGCACACAATGTCGTCAGGTAAATACCGCCAGCAGGACGTCCGCGCCGCGCGCGGCACCACGCTTACCGCCAAAAGCTGGCTCACCGAAGCCCCGCTGCGCATGTTGATGAACAACCTCGACCCTGAGGTGGCTGAGAACCCCCACGAGCTGGTGGTCTACGGCGGCATAGGCCGCGCCGCGCGCAACTGGGAATGCTATGACGCAATTGTAAAATCCCTGACCGAACTCGAACACGACGAAACCCTGCTGGTGCAGTCCGGCAAGCCGGTTGGCGTGTTCAAAACGCACAAAAACGCGCCGCGCGTGCTGATCGCTAACTCTAACCTCGTGCCGCACTGGGCCACCTGGGAACACTTCAACGAACTGGACGCAAAAGGGCTGGCGATGTATGGCCAGATGACCGCGGGGAGCTGGATCTACATCGGCAGCCAGGGGATCGTGCAGGGCACCTACGAGACCTTCGTGGAAGCCGGTCGCCAGCACTATAACGGCTCGCTGAAAGGCCGCTGGGTATTGACCGCGGGTCTCGGCGGCATGGGCGGCGCGCAGCCGCTGGCCGCCACGCTTGCCGGCGCGTGCTCGCTCAACGTTGAGTGCCAGCAGAGCCGCATTGATTTCCGTCTGCGCACCCGCTACGTCGATGAGCAGGCAACCGATCTGGACGATGCGCTGGCGCGTATCAAAAAATACAGCTCCGAAGGCAAAGCGGTGTCGATTGCCCTGTGCGGCAACGCGGCGGACATTCTCCCGCAGCTCGTCGCCCGCGGCGTACGTCCGGATCTGGTCACCGACCAGACCAGCGCCCATGACCCGCTGCACGGTTACCTGCCAAAAGGCTGGACATGGGAAGAATATCAGCAAAAAGCGGAAACCGACCCGGAAGGCACGGTGCTTGCCGCGAAACGCTCTATGGCGGAACACGTCTCCGCCATGCTGGCCTTCAGCCAGATGGGCATTCCGACCTTTGACTACGGCAACAACATCCGCCAGATGGCGAAAGAGATGGGCGTGAATAACGCGTTCGACTTCCCGGGCTTCGTTCCTGCCTATATTCGCCCGCTGTTCTGCCGCGGTATCGGCCCGTTCCGCTGGGTTGCCCTGTCCGGCGACCCGGAGGATATCTACAAAACCGACGCCAAAGTGAAGGAGATCGTCGCCGATGACGAGCATCTTCACCACTGGCTGGACATGGCCCGCGAGCGCATCAACTTCCAGGGCCTGCCGGCGCGTATCTGCTGGGTAGGGCTGGAGTGGCGTCAAAAACTCGGCCTCGCCTTCAACGAAATGGTGCGCAGCGGTGAAGTCTCCGCGCCGATCGTCATCGGCCGCGATCACCTGGACTCCGGCTCCGTTGCTAGCCCGAACCGCGAAACCGAAGCCATGCGCGACGGCTCGGATGCGGTCTCCGACTGGCCGCTGCTGAACGCCCTGCTGAATACCGCCAGCGGCGCGACCTGGGTGTCGCTGCACCACGGCGGCGGCGTGGGGATGGGCTTCTCCCAGCATTCCGGGATGGTCATCGTCTGCGACGGAACCGATGAAGCCGCCGCGCGTATCGCTCGCGTGCTGCACAACGACCCGGCCACCGGCGTGATGCGTCACGCGGATGCGGGTTATGAGATTGCCATTGACTGTGCCAAAGAGCAGGGCCTTAACCTGCCGATGATCCCTGCCACACAAGGAAAGCATTAATGAACGCATTAACTCTCACTCCCGGCTCGCTGACGCTCAAGCAGCTGCGTAACGTCTGGTGCAAGCCGGTCACCCTGTCGCTGGATGAAAGTGCCCACGCCGCCATTAACGACAGCGTCGCCTGCGTCGAAGCCATCGTTGCCGAAGGGCGCACCGCCTACGGGATTAACACCGGCTTTGGCCTGCTGGCGCAGACCCGCATCGCGACACACGATCTGGAAAACTTACAGCGTTCGCTGGTGCTGTCACATGCGGCGGGCGTGGGTCAGCCGCTGGAGGATGAGATTGTCCGTCTGATGATGGTGCTCAAAATCAACAGCCTGGCCCGCGGCTTCTCCGGCATTCGCCTGAGCGTGATTCAGGCGCTGATGGCGCTGGTCAATGCGGAAGTCTATCCGTGGATCCCGGCAAAAGGTTCCGTCGGTGCCTCCGGCGATCTTGCGCCGCTGGCGCACATGTCGCTGCTCCTGCTGGGGGAAGGCAAAGCGCGCTGGCAGGGCGAGTGGCTTCCTGCGAAAGAGGCGCTGAAAAAAGCCGGGTTAAACCCGATAACCCTGGCGGCGAAAGAGGGGCTGGCGCTGCTGAACGGTACCCAGGCATCGACCGCTTTCGCGCTGCGCGGCCTGTTTGAAGCGGAAGATCTGTTTGCCTCAGCGGTGGTGTGCGGTGCGCTGACCACCGAAGCCGTGCTGGGCTCGCGTCGACCGTTCGATGCCCGCATCCACGAGGTGCGCGGTCAGCGCGGGCAGATTGATGCCGCCGCGATGTACCGTCACGTGCTTACCGACACCAGCGAAATTGCCGATTCACACCACAACTGCGAGAAGGTGCAGGATCCCTATTCCCTGCGCTGCCAGCCGCAGGTGATGGGCGCGTGCCTGACGCAGCTGCGCCAGGCGGCAGAAGTGCTGCTGGTGGAGGCCAACGCGGTGTCCGACAATCCGCTGGTGTTCGCCCAGGAAAACGAGGTGGTCTCCGGGGGCAACTTCCACGCCGAGCCGGTGGCAATGGCGGCGGATAATATCGCCCTGGCGATTGCCGAAGTTGGCGCGTTGTCCGAGCGCCGCATCGCGCTGATGATGGATAAACATATGTCCCAGCTGCCGCCGTTCCTGGTGCGTAACGGCGGGGTCAACTCGGGCTTTATGATTGCCCAGGTGACCGCGGCGGCGCTGGCGAGCGAGAACAAAGCCCTGTCGCACCCGCACAGCGTGGACAGCCTGCCAACGTCAGCGAACCAGGAAGATCACGTTTCGATGGCGCCGGCTGCCGGGCGTCGTCTGTGGGAAATGGCCTCCAACACCCGCGGCGTGCTGGCGGTGGAGTGGCTGGCGGCATGTCAGGGTGTCGATCTGCGTGAAGGGCTAAAATCCAGCCCGCTGCTGGAGCAGGCGCGTCATGTGCTGCGCGAGCACGTATCGCACTACGATGATGACCGCTTCTTTGCGCCGGATATTGATAAGGCGATGCAGCTTCTGGAAGAGGGAAGCCTTGTAGGATTGCTACCTTCAGTGCTGTGATTTTTTGCCTGAACCCTCTCCCACAGGGAGAGGGAATTGCCCGGTTTTCTCCCTCTCCCTGTGGGAGAGGGCCGGGGTGAGGGCATCAGCCCGCACTGTTATGAATACATCGCCGTAATCGACGCGCTACCCAGCGAATGGAAATGCACGTTAAAGCCCACCATCGCGCCGCTCGCCCCTTCATCGACCTCAATCTTCTCCACATCCAGGGCGTGCACCGTGAAGATATAGCGGTGGGTTTCCCCTTTTGGCGGCGCCGCGCCGCCGTAGCCCGCTTTACCAAAATCGGTGCGCGTCTGAATGGCACCTTCAGGCAGGGCAACCAGGTCTGAACCGGAACCCTGCGGCAGGACGCGCGTGTCGGCAGGCAGGTTCGCCACAATCCAGTGCCACCAGCCGGAGCCGGTAGGCGCATCCGGGTCGTAGCAGGTCACGACAAAGCTTTTGGTTCCGGCCGGAACCTCGTCCCACGCCAGGTGCGGGGAGATGTTGTCTCCCTGATACCCCATGCCGTTGAATACGTGGCGTTCCGGCAGTTTTTCACCGTCGCGCAGATCTTTACTGATGATTTTCATACGGTTTACCCTCGTTGCTCGCTCGTTCAGCAAGTGTAATGCATAGGGTTACATCGTGAAATGCGCGGGAATGTTAACGGCTGTTACAACCGCGTCGGTTAATTTACGCAGCTGCTCTGGCGTAATGCTGTACGGCGGCATCAGGTAGATAAGCTTGCCGAAAGGCCGCACCCAGACGCCCTGGTCCACAAAGAAGCGCTGCAGCGCCGCCATATTCACCGGATGGGTGGTTTCAATCACGCCGATGGCGCCCAGCACGCGCACGTCTGCCACGAAATTCGCATCCGAGGCGGCGCTCAGCTCCTCTTTCAGCTGCGCCTCAATCGCCGCAACCTGCGTCTGCCACTCGCCGCTCTCCAGAATGGCGAGGCTTTCGCTTGCGACGGCGCAGGCCAGCGGGTTGCCCATAAACGTCGGGCCATGCATAAAGCAGCCCGCCTCGCCGTCGCTGATGGTGTCGGCAACCTGACGGGTCGTGAGCGTGGCGGAGAGCGTCATGGTGCCGCCGGTCAGCGCTTTACCCAGACACAGAATATCCGGCGCAATGCCTGCATGCTCGCAGGCAAACAGCCTGCCGGTGCGGCCAAAGCCGGTGGCGATCTCATCGGCAATCAGCAGAATGCCCTCGCGGTCGCACATCTTGCGAATACGCCTCAGCCATTCCGGATGGTACATCCGCATTCCGCCTGCGCCCTGCACAATCGGCTCCAGGATCACGGCGGCGATTTCATGGCGATGCGCCGCCATCAGCCGCGCGAAGCCGACCATGTCCATCTCGTTCCACTCGCCGTCGAAACGGCTCTGCGGGGCCGGGGCGAACAGGTTTTCCGGCAGATAGCCTTTCCACAGGCTGTGCATCGAGTTGTCCGGATCGCACACCGACATCGCCCCGAAGGTATCCCCGTGATAGCCGTTGCGGAAGGTGAGGAAGCGCTGGCGCGTTTCACCCTTCGCGTGCCAGTACTGCAGCGCCATTTTCATCGCCACTTCCACCGCCACGGAGCCGGAATCGGCCAGGAACACGCACTCCAGCGATTCAGGCGTCATCGCCACCAGGCGACGGCATAAATCCACCGCAGGCTGATGGGTGATTCCGCCAAACATCACGTGCGACATCTGGTCAATCTGGGCCTTCATCGCCGCATTCAGACGCGGGTGGTTGTACCCGTGAATGGCCGCCCACCACGAAGACATCCCGTCAACGAGCTGTTCGCCGCTGGCGAGGTGCAGCTCGCAGCCGTGGGCTGAGGCCACCGGATAAACGGGAAGAGGGCGGGTAGTGGAGGTGTAAGGGTGCCAGATATGCTGCTTGTCGAAGGCGAGATCGTCCTGGGTCATAATCGACTTGTAAACCATTTTGAAAAGTTTTAGGTTTACGAGTATAAACCGAACCGAAAATTAACAAAACCCTTTGGAGAAGCCCGATGGCTCACCACGCACGCTGGACGATGTCGCAAGTCACTGAATTATTCAACAAACCTTTCCTTGAGCTGATGTTCGAAGCCCAACAGGTGCATCGTCAGCACTTCGATCCGCGCCATGTTCAGGTCAGCACGCTGCTGTCGATCAAAACCGGTGCCTGTCCTGAAGACTGCAAATATTGCCCGCAGAGCGCGCGCTACAAAACCGGCCTGGAGTCCGAACGGCTGATGGAAGTGGAGCAGGTGCTCGACTCCGCCCGCAAGGCGAAAAACGCCGGCTCGACCCGCTTCTGCATGGGCGCGGCGTGGAAAAACCCGCACGACCGCGACATGCCGTATCTGGAGCAGATGGTGAAGGGCGTGAAGGAGATGGGCCTCGAAGCCTGTATGACGCTCGGCACGCTGAACGAGGAGCAGGCGCAGCGCCTCTCCGCCGCAGGGCTGGATTACTACAACCATAACCTCGACACCTCGCCGGAATTTTACGGCAACATCATCACCACACGGACCTATCAGGAGCGTCTGGACACGCTGGATAAAGTGCGCGACGCGGGGATCAAGGTCTGCT
This sequence comes from Enterobacter cloacae complex sp. P16RS2, assembly GCF_014982155.1. NCBI lineage: Bacteria > Pseudomonadati > Pseudomonadota > Gammaproteobacteria > Enterobacterales > Enterobacteriaceae > Enterobacter > Enterobacter cloacae complex sp. P16RS2. Next base: position 13,993 of record NZ_JADCKW010000007.1, read on the forward strand.
CGGGCGGTATTGTCGGCTTAGGCGAAACGGTGAAAGACCGCGCGGGCCTGCTGCTGCAGCTGGCAAACCTGCCGACCCCGCCGGAAAGCGTGCCGATCAACATGCTGGTAAAGGTTAAGGGAACGCCGCTGGCGGATAACGACGACGTGGATGCGTTTGATTTTATTCGCACCATCGCGGTGGCGCGCATCATGATGCCGACCTCTTTCGTGCGCCTCTCAGCCGGTCGCGAGCAGATGAACGAGCAGACCCAGGCGATGTGCTTTATGGCCGGAGCCAACTCCATCTTCTACGGCTGCAAGCTGCTGACCACGCCGAACCCGGAAGAGGACAAAGACGTTCAGCTGTTCCGCAAGCTGGGGCTTAACCCGCATCAGACCGAGGTGCTGACGGGCGATAACGAGCAACAGCAGCAGCTGGAGCAGCAGATTTTCAACGCCGACACCGACCAGTTCTACAACGCGGCAGCCGTATGACCTGGCAGGCACGCATTAATACCGCGCTGGACGAACGCCGGGCGGCAGAGGCGTTTCGCGTTCGCAGGGTGGTGGAAAACGGCGCGGGCCGTTTTCTTACCCGCGAGGGGAGGCAGTTTTGTAATTTCTCCAGCAACGACTATCTCGGGCTGAGCCAGCATCCGTCCATCATCCGCGCCTGGCAGCAGGGTGCGGAGCGGTTTGGCGTGGGCAGCGGCGGCTCGGGACACGTTAGCGGCTACACCACCGCGCATCAGGCGCTGGAAGAGGCGCTTGCCGACTGGCTCGGCTACCCGCGCGCGCTGCTGTTTATCTCCGGCTTTGCCGCCAACCAGGCGGTCATTACCGCCCTGATGGGAAAAGAGGACCGGATTGTCGCCGACCGCCTGAGCCACGCCTCGCTGCTGGAGGCGGCAAATTTAAGCCCGGCGCAGCTGCGCCGTTTTGCCCATAACGATGCGGGGCAACTCGCCGCGCTGCTGGATAAACCCTGCGACGGACAGCAGCTGGCGGTCACCGAAGGGGTGTTCAGCATGGACGGCGACAGCGCGCCGCTTGCCGCGCTGCACGAGGCCGCAAAACGGCAAAACGCCTGGCTGCTGGTTGACGATGCCCACGGCATTGGCGTAATGGGTGGCGAAGGTCGCGGCAGCGCGCATCAGCAAAACGTAAAGCCGGAGCTGCTGATTGTCACCTTCGGCAAAGGCTTTGGCGTCAGCGGCGCCGCCGTGCTGTGCAGCGAGTCCGTCGCCGACTATCTGCTGCAGTTTGCCCGGCACCTGATCTACAGCACCAGCATGCCTCCGGCGCAGGCCGTGGCGCTGTCTGCGTCGCTGGCGGTGATCCGCAGCGCAGAAGGGGATGAACGTCGCCAGCGGCTGGCAGAGCATATCTCCCGCTTCCGCAAGGGGCTAGCGGCGCTGCCCTTCCACAGCCCCGATTCGCAAAGCGCCATCCAGCCGGTGATTGTCGGCGAAAACGGCCGCGCGCTGGCGCTGGCACAGGCGCTGCGCGAGCGAGGCATGTGGGTTACAGCCATTCGCCCGCCAACGGTCCCGCCGGGTACCGCGCGGCTGCGTTTAACCCTGACGGCGGCGCATGACGCTCGGGATATCCAGACGCTGCTGGAGGCGCTCCATGACGCCGGTGAATAAGCAGGCCGTCGCGGCGGCATTTGGCCGGGCCGCGCAGAGCTATTCGCAGCACGATGAGCTGCAGCGTCAGAGCGCGCAGGGGCTTCTGGTCGCGCTTGGCGACAACCGCTTTCCGCAGGTGCTGGACGCCGGCTGTGGTCCCGGCAGCAACAGCCGCTACTGGCGCGGGACGGGAAGCCAGGTCACGGCTATCGACCTCTCAGAGCAGATGCTCGACGAGGCGAGTCAGCGGCAGGCAGCGGATCGCTATCTGCTGGCCGATATCGAGGCGATCCCGCTGGCGGATGCGCAGTTCGATCTGGTCTGGAGTCATCTGGCGGTTCAGTGGTGCAGCAGCCTGCCGCAGGCCTTACGCGAGCTTTATCGCGTGGCGCGACCGGGCGGGAAGGTGGCCTTTACCACCCTGCTGGAAAGTTCGCTGCCGGAGCTGAACCAGGCGTGGAAAGCGGTGGATGAGCAGCCGCACGCTAACCGCTTTTTATCGCAAGAGCAGGTGACGCAGGCGCTGGCAGGCTGGCGCTATCGCAGCACGGTGCAGACCATCACCCTCAATTTTAGGAATGCGTTGAGCGCGATGCGCTCGCTGAAGGGCATCGGGGCCACGCACCTGCACGCCGGGCGGGAGAAAAAACCGCTGACCCGGGGACAGCTGCAGCGTCTGGAGCTGGCCTGGCCGCAGCAGCGGGGACATTTCCCGCTCTCTTATCAACTTTTTCATGGGATTATCGAACGTGAGTGAACGTTATTTTGTCACCGGAACGGATACGGAAGTGGGAAAAACGGTGGCCAGCTCGGCGCTGCTGCAGGCGGCGCGAAAGCTTGGGAAAAACACCGCCGGATATAAGCCGGTTGCTTCCGGCAGCGAGATGACGGCGGAAGGGTTACGCAATACCGACGCGCTGGCGCTCCAGCGTAACAGCACGCGTGAGCTTGCCTATTCAGCGGTGAATCCGTACACCTTTGCCGAGCCGACCTCGCCGCACATCATCAGCGCTGACGAAGGTCGTCCGATTGATTTCACCGTGCTGTCAGCCGGGTTACGGGCGCTGGAAAGCCAGGCCGACTGGGTGCTGGTGGAAGGTGCAGGCGGCTGGTTTACGCCGCTTTCGGACGCGCAGACGTTTGCTGACTGGGTGCAGGCCGAGCAGCTTCCCGTCATTCTGGTCGTCGGCGTCAGGCTGGGCTGCATCAATCACGCCATGTTGACCGCGCAGGCCGTACAGCACGCCGGGCTGACGCTGGCGGGCTGGATAGCCAACGACGTGGTTGCGCCGGGGAAACGACACCAGGAGTATCTGGCGACGCTCAGGCGCGTACTTCCCGCCCCGTGCCTCGGGGAAATTCCCTGGCTTGCTGACGGCGTGGAAAATGCCGACACCGGGCGTTATCTCGATCTCAGCGTCTTGCTTCCCGCGACATCCAGTGCGCGATAAGCTCGTCATCCAGCTCGTTAACGTGGCCCTGCGCCACGTTACGCCCGCGATAGAGCATGCAGAAACGGTCCGCAACCCGGCGTATAAACGACAGCTGCTGCTCAGCTAGCAGCACCGTCATACCTAACTCCCGGTTTAAGCGCACCAGCAGCTGCCCCAGCTTCTGGGCGAAGCTGTGTCCTGCGCCGTGCAGGGGCTCATCGAGGATCAGCAGGTGCGGACGGTTCACCAGCGCATTAGCCAGCGCCAGCTGGTACTGGTCGTCCGGAGAGAGCGTGTTCGCACGGGTCTGTCGCAATGTGTAGAGCGCCGGAAACAGGTCGTAAACGTCACTTTTCGCCTCCGGCTTGGGTTTCCCCATCGCCCGCATGGCGATATGCAGATTCTCCTCAATCGTTAACTGGGAGAAGATCCGCCTGTCCTGAGGGACATAGCCTATCCCCGGTCCTGAGCGCTGTTCTGGCGGCAGGTTAAGCAAGTCGCGCGGCGGCGCGCCCGCCTCGTGCCAGATGATGCTGCCGCTTTCAACGGGCACTCTCCCGGCGATGCAATTCATGAGGGTGGTTTTCCCCATCCCCGGCAGGCCAACGACGCCTGTACACATCCCTTGCGGAAAATCCAAATTCACGTTCCATAGCGTATGTTGGCTTCCGTAAAACTGATTCACAGCACGCAGACTCAACATCTTTTTCTCCTTAAAAATGTGTGTAGGTGAGGCTCATGTTTGAATCTGCAAAACCCCTGCCAGAAACCGAAAAGTGCTCAAAAAAACGGCTTTTTTAGGAATAAGTCACCAGATAGGGGCTGTGAAAAAAGGGAATTGCACATCGACGGTGCTGGAGGTGGTGAGTTGTGGTGCAGAACCCGAAATGATGAAAATGTGAGCAAGATCCCATCGGTTGGTTATGAATGACGCAACTGTTAATCATCAAAAAATAGCTATAAAAATTTTTTACTGCCGTCTCGTGGGAAAAACCGGGAATTTGCCGAGCGCCAGTCTGCATGGGCTGGAAGCAGTTATCCACTATTCCTGTGGATAACCATGTGCATTAGAGTTAGAAAACACGCGATAAGCGAGAGAAGACGCGGCTTACGCCCAAATTGGCGCGAAACGCGGCTTTAGAAAATATCGTTTATTATTTAATTGCTTAGATAAAAGCAATTCCCGTCATTAAAGTGTCACCCGTTGCCACAAAACTATCATTACCTGGCTTGACAAATGTTAAAAAAGAAAAAGTTCTGGGGATAACCTGACCTGACTGGTGTTTTATATTGTCACAGTCCAAATTTTGGCCGCTATCGCGCTAATCATTCAGGCGCTATGCTAAATATCCTGACATGCTACTGGTTTTTCATCCAGTGTTTTTTACTGGCATTCCTGGCAACAACGAGTAAAATTACTCACCTGCCGCTTATAACGTCATCAGGTTGTCGCCCATGAGTAAACCGTTCAAATTGAATTCTGCTTTCCGTCCATCTGGCGATCAGCCTGAGGCGATCCGTCGTCTGGAAGAGGGGCTGGAAGACGGGCTGGCGCACCAGACGCTGCTGGGGGTAACCGGCTCGGGTAAAACGTTCACCATCGCCAACGTGATTGCGGATCTCCAGCGCCCAACGATGGTGCTGGCACCCAACAAAACCCTGGCCGCGCAGCTTTACGGCGAGATGAAAGAGTTCTTCCCGGAAAACGCGGTGGAGTATTTCGTCTCCTACTACGATTACTACCAGCCTGAAGCCTACGTACCGAGCTCTGACACCTTCATCGAGAAGGATGCCTCGGTGAACGAACACATCGAGCAGATGCGTCTGTCGGCCACGAAGGCGCTTCTGGAGCGTCGCGATGTGGTCGTCGTCGCGTCGGTTTCCGCGATCTACGGTCTGGGCGATCCCGATCTCTATCTCAAGATGATGCTGCACCTGACGCAGGGGATGATCATCGACCAGCGCGCGATCGTTCGCCGTCTGGCGGAGCTGCAGTATGCCCGTAACGATCAGGCGTTCCAGCGCGGCACCTTCCGCGTACGCGGTGAGGTGATCGACATCTTCCCGGCGGAATCGGACGATATGGCGCTGCGCGTCGAGCTGTTTGACGAAGAGGTTGAACGCCTGTCGCTCTTCGACCCGCTGACCGGACACATTGAATCAGTGATCCAGCGCTTCACCATCTACCCGAAAACGCACTACGTGACGCCGCGCGAGCGTATCGTGCAGGCGATGGAAGAGATCAAAGTGGAGCTGGCCGAGCGCCGTAAGGTGCTGCTGGCGAACAATAAGCTGCTGGAAGAGCAGCGCCTGAGCCAGCGTACCCAGTTTGACCTTGAGATGATGAACGAGCTGGGCTACTGCTCCGGCATTGAAAACTACTCGCGCTTCCTCTCCGGGCGCGGGCCGGGCGAGCCGCCGCCGACGCTGTTTGATTACCTGCCGGCAGACGGTTTGCTGGTGATCGACGAATCCCACGTCACGATCCCGCAGATCGGCGGGATGTACCGCGGTGACCGGGCGCGTAAAGAGACGCTGGTGGAGTACGGCTTCCGCCTGCCGTCGGCGCTGGATAACCGTCCGATGAAGTTTGAAGAATTTGAGGCATTAGCGCCGCAAACCATTTACGTCTCGGCCACGCCGGGCAACTACGAGCTGGAGAAATCCGGTGAAGACGTTGTCGATCAGGTTGTGCGTCCAACGGGCCTGCTCGACCCGATTATCGAGGTGCGTCCGGTGGCTACGCAGGTGGACGATCTGCTCTCTGAAATTCGCGCCCGTTCCGCCATCAACGAGCGCGTGCTGGTGACCACGCTCACCAAGCGTATGGCGGAAGACCTCACCGAGTATCTCGAAGAGCACGGCGAGAAGGTGCGCTATCTGCATTCGGATATCGACACCGTGGAGCGCATGGAGATTATCCGCGATCTGCGTCTGGGTGAGTTTGACGTGCTGGTGGGGATCAACCTGCTGCGAGAAGGTCTGGATATGCCGGAAGTCTCGCTGGTGGCGATTCTGGATGCGGACAAAGAGGGTTTCCTGCGTTCCGAGCGTTCGCTGATCCAGACCATTGGCCGCGCCGCGCGTAACGTCAACGGGAAAGCGATTCTGTACGGTGACAAAATCACCCCGTCGATGGCGAAAGCGATTGGCGAAACGGAGCGCCGCCGCGAGAAACAGCAGCGCTACAACGAAGAGCACGGCATCACGCCGCAGGGGCTGAACAAGAAGGTCGTGGATATTCTGGCGCTGGGTCAGAACATCGCCAAAACCAAAGCGAAAGGCCGCGGCAAGGCGCGTTCAGTGGTGGAAGAAGATACCGTCGTGCTGACGCCGAAAGCGCTGCAGCAGAAAATCCACGAGCTGGAAGGGCAGATGATGCAGCACGCGCAGAACCTTGAGTTCGAAGAGGCGGCGCAGATCCGCGACCAGCTTCATCAACTGCGGGATCTTTTCATTGCGGCATCGTGAGTAAAGCGTTGTTTTCTCCCTCTCCCTGTGGGAGAGGGCCGGGGTGAGGGCATCAGGCCGCACAAAACGAACCTAACCCAGCGCCTGAATCGCCTTCTCCAGCGCCTCGCGCAGCAGGTGACGGTCATGGCGATACTTAATGTCACTCGCTTCCAGCGGCTCCTGCACCACCACGCGGTCGCCAATACCCGACACATCCACCTTCGGCCCGACCACGACGCCGTCGATAATTTTTTTACCGACGTACTGCTCCATTAATTCAAGTTTATCTGCCAGCGACAGGCTCGCCGCCGCCGGACTAAGTTCACGTCCCAGGTTACCGATGTAAACCATCGGGGCAGGGGTGCGGCGCAGCGCCTGCGCCAGCTCTTTCACCAGTAGAATTGGCATCAGGCTGGTATAAAAACTGCCTGGACCGATCAGGATAAGATCCGCTTCCCCGATGGCCTCCACCGCTTCTCGCGTGGCGGGCACGCTCGGATAGGTCATTAACTCCGTGGGTGGCAGAATGAGCTGGTCAATATTCACCTCGCCGTAAACTTCATGCCCTTCAGCGTCGATGGCCATCAAGTCTACCGGTTGTTCTGACATGGGGATCAGGAATGCGTCCACTTTGAGCAGATTACGGATTAAATTAATGGCTTCCAGAGGCCTTACGCTCAGGTGATCGAGCGCCTTTAACATCAAATTTCCGAGGTTATGTCCGGAAAGTTCGCCATTACCGCCAAAACGGTACTCAAACATCGCCGACGCGACGCTCGGCTCGGTAATTAACTGGTTCAGGCAGTTGCGCATGTCTCCCCAGGCAATGCCGCCTTCGGCACGTCGAATGCGCCCGGTTGAGCCGCCGTTGTCGGTGGTAGTTACTATCCCTGTCAGCCTTGAGCCGAGTGACGATAAAGAGGACATAACCCGGCCTAAGCCGTGTCCTCCGCCAAGAGCGACCACTCGGTCAAGATCCGCAAAAGTGCGATTGCGCATACGTATTCCTTATCACGTTCGATCGCGTAACAGTAACCTAACTACCCCTAAAAGACGATGCCTCACCCGATGCAAAATGACGTATATCAATGTGAAAATGCGGTTTTTAGGTATTCTGTAGCGAAAATGCAGGATCGATTCGCTATATAGATAATTATATAGCGTGAAGCGATAATGGCGTCGTCAGAATTTCCGCGCTACTATCGCCCTAACCACGTTTTCAAAATTGAAAACATACACTCTAGCCCTTGTGCCTGTGTCGAAAGATATGGCGCTCTGGCCGTGGCGAATTTGCCACCAGGGTACAGAAAGAAATGACTGTGCCTCCCGATCTGGAAAGGTGTACATGGCTTCACAACTTACTGATGCTTTCGCGCGTAAGTTTTATTACTTACGTCTGTCGATTACCGATGTGTGCAACTTCCGTTGCACCTACTGCCTGCCCGATGGCTACAAACCGGGCAGTGTCACCAATAACGGCTTTCTCTCCGTGGATGAAGTGCGCCGCGTCACGCGCGCCTTCTCTGAGCTCGGCACCGAAAAAGTGCGTCTGACCGGCGGCGAACCCTCTCTGCGCCGCGATTTCCCCGACATCATTGCCGCCGTGCGTGAAAACGAACGCATCCGCCAGATTGCCGTGACCACCAACGGTTACCGCATGGCGCGTGACGTGGCGAACTGGCGCGATGCGGGGCTGACGGCGATCAACGTCAGCGTCGATACCCTTGACGCCCGTCAGTTCCACTCCATTACCGGCCAGGATAAATTTCAGCTGGTCATGGACGGCATCGACGCCGCGTTCACGGCGGGCTTCGAAAAAGTCAAAGTCAACACGGTACTGATGCGTGATGTGAACCACCATCAGCTGGACACCTTCCTGGCGTGGATCCAATCCCGCCCCATTCAGCTGCGTTTTATCGAGCTGATGGAAACCGGCGAGGGCAGCGAACTGTTCCGTCGCCATCACATCTCCGGCATGGTGCTGCGCGACGAGCTGCTGAAACGCGGCTGGATCCACCAGATCCGCCAGCGCAGCGACGGCCCGGCGCAGGTCTTCTGTCACCCGGATTATGAGGGTGAGATTGGGCTTATCATGCCCTATGAGAAAGACTTCTGCGCCAGCTGCAACCGCCTGCGCGTCTCCTCCGTTGGCAAGCTCCATCTTTGCCTGTTCGGCGACGGCGGCGTGGACCTTCGCGATCTGCTGGAAGATGATGCGCAGCAGGGCGCGCTTGAAGCACGCATTTCTGACGCGCTGACGCATAAAAAACAGACCCACTTCCTGCATCAGGGCAATACCGGTATTACTCAGAACCTGTCTTATATCGGCGGGTAATCAGGCTTAAGAAGGAATCAGAAGATGAGTCAGGTAAGCGCAGAATTTATCCCGACACGCATTGCTATCCTTACCGTTTCCGACCGCCGGGGCGAAGAGGATGATACCTCCGGCCACTGGCTGCGCGAGGCAGCCCATGACGCGGGGCATCACATCGTCGATAAAGCGATCGTGAAGGAGAACCGCTACGCCATTCGCGCTCAGGTTTCGCAGTGGATTGCGAGTGATGAAGTACAGGTGGTGCTGATTACCGGCGGCACCGGCTTTACCACAGGCGATCAGGCCCCCGAAGCTCTGATCCCGCTTTTCGACCGCGAGGTAGAAGGCTTCGGCGAAGTGTTCCGCATGCTCTCCTTTGAAGAGATTGGTACCTCCACGCTCCAGTCGCGCGCCGTTGCCGGGGTGGCGAACAAAACCCTGATTTTCGCTATGCCGGGCTCGACCAAAGCCTGCCGCACCGCGTGGGAAAACATCATTGCCCCGCAGCTGGACGCCCGTACCCGTCCGTGTAATTTCCATCCCCATTTAAAGAAATAAGCTATGTCACAACTGACCCACATTAACGCCGCCGGCGAAGCGCATATGGTGGACGTCTCGGCCAAAGCGGAAACGATGCGCGAGGCGCGCGCGGAAGCGTTCGTCACCATGCTGCCGGAGACCCTGGCGATGATTATCGACGGCAGCCATCACAAGGGCGACGTCTTTGCCACCGCCCGCATCGCCGGTATTCAGGCCGCCAAACGGACCTGGGATCTCATTCCGCTGTGCCATCCGCTGATGCTGAGCAAGGTGGAAGTGAACCTGCAGGCACAGCCGGAGCATAATCGCGTGCGCATTGAGTCACTTTGCCGCTTAACCGGCAAAACCGGCGTGGAGATGGAGGCGCTGACGGCGGCCTCAGTTGCCGCGCTGACCATCTACGACATGTGCAAAGCGGTGCAGAAAGATATGGTGATTGGCCCGGTTCGCCTGCTGGCAAAAAGCGGCGGCAAATCCGGTGATTTTAAGGTGGACAGCCATGATTAAGGTGCTCTTTTTTGCGCAGGTGCGCGAGCTGGTGAATACCGACAGCCTGACGCTGGACGCGTCCTTCGAAAACGTTGCGGCCCTGCGCGCGCATCTGGCGGCACAAAGCGACCGCTGGGCGCTGGCGCTGGACGAAGGCAAGCTGCTGGCCGCCGTTAACCAGACGCTGGTGGAGTTCACCCATCCGCTGAAGGCAGGAGATGAAGTGGCCTTCTTCCCGCCGGTTACGGGGGGCTAAGATGGCTGAAACCCGAATTCTGGTGAGTCCCGAGCGTTTTAACGTGGGGACCGAATACAGCTGGCTGGCGGAACGCGATGAAGACGGCGCGGTCGTCACCTTCACCGGCAAAGTGCGCAACCACAATCTCGGTGACAGCGTGAAGGCGCTGACGCTGGAGCACTATCCGGGGATGACCGAGAAATCGCTGGCGGAGATTGTTGACGAGGCACGGGGCCGCTGGCCGCTTGGCCGCGTCACGGTTATTCATCGCATCGGCGAGATGTGGCCTGGCGAAGAGATTGTCTTCGTCGGGGTGACCAGCGCGCACCGCAGCAGCGCGTTTGCGGCAGGGGAGTTCATTATGGATTACCTCAAAACCAAAGCGCCGTTCTGGAAGCGCGAAGCCACACCGGAAGGTGACCGCTGGGTAGAATCTCGCGACAGCGATAAACAAGCCGCCAGCCGTTGGTAGTCGGTTTACGTGGATGTGTTAATCTTAACTTGTGTGTCTACTTAATCTTAATCAGGAGTGAATCATGGACCGATTTCCGCGTTCCGATTCAATAGTACAGCAGACCCGTAGCGGCCTGCAGACGTATATGGCTCAGGTGTACGGCTGGATGACGGTTGGCCTGCTGCTTACCGCGTTTATCGCGTGGTATGCGGCGAACACGCCTGAACTGATGATGTTTATCTTCTCCAGCAAAATTACCTTCTTTGGGCTGATTATCGCGCAGCTGGCGCTGGTATTTGTGCTTTCTGGTCTGGTGCAAAAGCTCAGTGCCGGAATGGCAACCACGCTGTTTATGCTCTATTCGGCGCTAACGGGGCTGACGCTTTCCAGCATTTTCATCGTCTACACCTACTCCTCCATCGCCAGCACGTTTGTGGTCACCGGCGGGATGTTCGGTGCGATGAGTCTCTACGGTTACACCACGAAGCGCGATCTGAGCGGCTTCGGCAGCATGCTGTTTATGGGGCTGATTGGGATTGTGCTGGCGTCACTGGTGAACCTGTGGCTGAAGAGCGACGCGCTGATGTGGGCCGTGACCTACATCGGGGTGGTGATCTTCGTTGGGTTGACGGCGTATGACACCCAGAAACTGAAAAACATCGGCGAGCAGATCGACGTACGCGACAGTTCACACCTGCGCAAATACGCGATTCTGGGCGCGCTGACGCTGTATCTGGACTTCATCAACCTGTTCCTGATGCTGCTGCGGATTTTAGGCAATCGTCGCTAAGGTTGTTTTGCCGGGTGGCGGTGCGGTCTGGTGCCCTCACCCTGACCCTCTCCCACGGGAGAGGGAACAAACACTAAAAACGGCAACAAGATTGCCGTTTTGCTTTTATTTCGCTAACGCCTTCTCGTTCTTCGCTCTCAGCTTTTTCGCCCGACTCTCCAGCACCAGATAACATACCGTTGCCAGCGCCAGCGGCAGGAAGTAATACAGCATGCGGTACGCCAGCAGGGCGGCGATAATCGTTCCCTGAGAGACATGCTCCCCGGCCAGCAACGCGATAAAGACCGCCTCCAGCACGCCGATCCCCGCCGGGATATGCACAATTACGCCCGCAATGCTGCTCACCAGCAGCACGCCCAGCACGAAGAAGTAATTCACGTCCTCGCCAATCAGCAGCCAGATAATGGCCCCCATCGCCATCCAGTTGGCGCTGGAGACGGCCATTTGCAGCACTGCAAACTTCCATGAGGGCAATACCAGCTTTTGCCCCTTGATGGTCATATGGCGGCGTTTAGCAAAGGCGCAGGCCCATAGATACACGGCGATGATGAGCAGCAGTACGATGCCCAGAATGCGCAGCGTGGCCTCATCGATATACCAGTGCGCGGGTAGCTGCACCACGCCGATAGTGAAGATCACGCCGCCGAGCAGAATATAGCCCAGCCAGTTGGTGGTGATGCTTAACGAGAAAATGCGCGTGATGGTCCCGCCCGGCAGGCCGAGCCGCGAGTAAAGGCGATAGCGCATGCCAATGCCGCCGACCCAGGTGCTCAGCGTCAGGTTAAAGGCGTAGCAGATAAACGACACCAGCATCACCTGACGTTTGGCCAGCTTGTGGCCGCAGTAGGCGCGGCCCAGCAGGTCATAGCAGCCGTACATCAGGTAGCTGACAATAACCAGCCCCACAGCGCCCAGCAGCACCATCCGGTTATAGTTGCGGATGACTTTCCACACCTCCTCCCAGTCAACTTTCTGCGCGTAGACCACCAGCAGAACCGCGACCGCAATAAAAAACAGCCAGGTCAGGATCTTTTTTGCCAGCCGCCAGCGCGGATGCGATTTCGACATCAGGGTTTGCCTCCGTCTTCCGCTTCAATACGGTCCTGGGTTTCCATTTCGGGTTGTACCGGCGGATCCACCTGCGCTAGCTTCGGCGTATGCGCCGGCAGCCAGCCGACCATCGCCGGGAAATGGCGCAGAAAGTGGAACACCACCACGCTGATGCCCAGGTTCCACCAGGTACGTTTAGGGACCATGGACTCATCCACGCGCACGCAGTCGTTAACGATCAACGCCTGCAGGTTATCCCGCAGAGTCTGATTAAACTGGCGGTCGTGAATGATCAGGTTGGCTTCGAGATTCAGCGACAGGCTCAGCGGATCGAGATTACTCGAACCCACGGTGGCCCAGTGATCGTCCATCAGCGCCACTTTGCCGTGCAGCGGCCGGCGGCGATATTCGTAGATCTGTACGCCGCCCTTCACCAGATAGTTATACAGCAGGCGTGCGCCCACTTTGACAATCGGCATATCCGGCTCGCCCTGCACAATTAGCTTCACGCGTACCCCGCGTCGGGCCGCATTGCGCATGGCGTGCAGCAGACGATAGCCCGGGAAAAAGTAGGCGTTAGCAATAATCACTTCGCGCTTCGCGTTGGCGAGCATCTTGAGATAATGACGTTCAATGTCGTCCCGGTGCTCGCCGTTATCCCGCCAGACGAAAAGGGCCTGCGCTTCGCCGGGCTTCCGGTTCTCTTCCGGGCGATGGCGGCGTCTCCACCAGCGGCGAACGGCCTCTTTACCCGGCAGGTTCTCCAGCTCAAAGAGCAAAATGTCCTGCACCACGGGGCCTTCAATGCGAATGGCGTAGTCCTGCTTCGCCTCCGGGCCGTAGTCGGACATATGCTCAGCGGAGTAGTTAATGCCGCCGACAAACGCCACCGTCTCATCCACCACCACAATTTTGCGGTGCATCCGGCGGAAAAGATTGGTACGCATGCCGAACAGGCGAGGGCCGGGATCGTAGTAGCGGAACACCACGCCCGCGGAGGTCAACTCATTCACAAACGCATCGCTGAGATCCGGCGAGCCATAGCCATCAAGCAATACTTCAATTTTGACGCCGCGCCGGGCGGCGCGCAGCAGCACGCTATGCAGCTGCTTGCCGACGTCGTCTTCGAACCAGATAAAGGTTTCGAGGATCACCTTCTGCTGTGCATGGTCAATCGCTTTAAACACGGCCGGATAATACTCGTCCCCATTGACCAGAAGCGTGATTCGGTTGCCTTCCTGCCAGGAACATTTCATAGGTGGATCTCCGCGCTGAGCGGGGCATGGTCGGAAAGATGCCGCCAGTTAAGGAGCGCCAGGGCGGTCGGGCTGCTTGCGTGGGCATTTTTCACGTAGATGCGGTCAAGCCGAAGCAGCGGGAAACGGACCGGGAAGGTGCGCGCAGGCCTGCCGTTGGCGCGAGTAAAAATCTCTTCCAGCCCGGCATCCACTTTCAACGGATGGTTTGCCCGCTGTCGCCAGTCGTTGAAATCGCCCGCCACCACTACCGGTTCACCTTCGGGAAGGGCGTTGGCCCATTCGGCCAGCATTTTCAGCTGTGCCTGACGATGGGCTTCGCGAAGGCCCAGATGAACACAGCCGACATGGACAGGTCGCTCGAGGTCTGGCGGCGTAATGCGGCAGTAAAGCAGGCCGCGTTTTTCGCTTTCCCCGACGGAAACGTCGCGGTTTTCATAATGTTCAATGGGGTAACGGGACAGTACCGCGTTTCCGTGATGTCCTTCCGGATAGACCGCGTTGCGGCCGTAGGCGTAATCACTCCACATGGTGTCGGCCAGAAATTCATAGTGCGGCGTGTCGGGCCAGTTCTCAAAGTGGAGCGGATGCACTTCGTGTGCGCCCATCACCTCCTGCAGGCAGACAATATCCGCGCTGACGGTGCGTACCGCGTCGCGCAGCTCCGGTAAAATGAAGCGGCGATTAAATGCTGTGAAGCCCTTATGAATGTTTATCGTCAGCACCTTAAGCGAGAAATGCTGCATTTTTTGAGTCATAAGCTCCTTCCTGAGTGACTATCCCAATGAAAATAAAGTGTAGTCGTCGTCACAAAAAGATGCGGCGTTACGGAATTTTCCGTAAAGTGCGGTAGTCTGATTAAGCAGAGAAAAATCCTTCAGGAGAGAAGCCATGAAGTGGCAACAACGTGTTCGTGTCGCAACTGGCCTGAGTTGCTGGCAGATAATGTTGCATTTACTGGTCGTGGCCGTACTGGTGATGGGCTGGATGAGCGGCACGCTGGTGCGTGTTGGCCTGGGGCTATGCGTCCTTTATGGCGTCACCGTGCTGTCGATGCTGTTTTTACAGCGCCACCATGAAGCGCGCTGGCGCGAGGTGGGTGATGTGCTCGAAGAGCTCACCACCACCTGGTATTTTGGCGCGGCGATGATCGTGCTTTGGCTGCTGTCGCGCGTGCTGCAAAACAACCTGCTGCTGGCCCTGGCCGGTCTGGCTATCCTCGCAGGGCCTGCGGTGGTCTCGCTGCTGACCAAAGAGAAAAAGCTACGCAATGTTGCGTCTAAACATCGCGTACGCCACTGAGCCCGTCGTGGCCGCTATGACCAGTAGCGGCCACAAACTTCCCCAGACAATATCCAGACTCGCATCCTTCAGATAGATTTGCTTGGTGATGTCCGTAAAGTGACGAATCGGGTTTACCCATGTCAGATCCTGTAGCCACACCGGCATGTTCTCGACGGGCGAAACATAACCCGAGAGCAAAATTGCGGGCATCATAAAGACGAACACCCCGATAAAAGCCTGCTGTTGCGTCGAGCAGAGCGCCGAGATCAGCAGTCCAAACCCCACCAGCGACAGCCCGTAAATCACCATAGTGAAGTAAAACAGTGCCAGCGAACCGGCGAACGGGATCTGATAGGCCCAAATCCCCACTCCCAGCACGATGGTGGCCTGGAACGTCGCGACGATCAGCGCCGGGACCGCTTTGCCGACGAAAATTTGCCAGGTGGCGAGCGGGGAGACCAGCAGCTGGTCCAGCGTGCCCTGTTCACGCTCGCGGGCGACGGACAGGGAAGTCACGATCATCACCCCGATAGTGGTGATCATGGCGATCAGCGACGGTACCACGAACCACTTGTAGTCCAGATTCGGGTTGTACCAGTTACGCACCACCAGCTCGCTGTTGTTGGGCTTCGGTTTGCCCGCCATCAGCTCCTGCTGGTAATCCTTGACCACCTGTTGCAGGTAGTTGGCCGCGATCTGGGCGCTGTTGGAGTTACGCCCGTCGAGGATCAGCTGCATCGGCGCGGTCTGGAAGGTATCCAGATTGCGGGAGAAATCCGCCGGGAACCGCACCAGCAGCAGCGCTTTTTGCGTGTCAATGGTGGGCTGGATCTCCTGCGGGCTTTTCAGCAGCAGGATGTGGGTAAAAGCTTTTGCACGGGCAAAGCGCTGCGTCAGCTCGACGGAATGTTTGCCGTTATCTTCGTTGTAAATGGCAATGGTGGCGTTGGTCACCTCAAGGGTGGCGGCAAACGGGAACAGTAAAACCTGGATCAGCACCGGTAAGACCAGAATGGCGCGGGTTTGCGGCTCGCGCAGCAGGGATTGCAGCTCTTTGCGTATCAACGTCCATAATCGGTGAAACATGTTCGCTCCTTAATCTAACCGCCGTTTGGTTTTCATCCACGTCAACCCAATAAACATCAATGCTGACGCCATTAAAAACAGCGTGTTGACGATCAGCACCACCGGAATATTCCCCGCCAGGAACAGGCTTTGCAGCGTGCTCACAAAGTAGCGCGCCGGAATAACATAGGTCACGGCGCGGATCACCGCAGGCATACTGTCTATCTGGAAGATAAACCCGGACAGCATAATCGACGGTAAAAAGGCGGCGTTGAGGGCCACCTGCGCGGCGTTGAACTGGTTGCGAGTGATGGTGGAGATGAGCAGCCCCATGCCCAGCGTGCTGAGTAAAAACAGGCTGGTGATAAAAAACAGCACCACCAGCGAGCCGCGATACGGCACGCCGAGGATAAAGACCGAGACAAGCATGCAGAGCAGCATCGCCAGCATGCCGAGGAAATAGTAGGGGATGAGCTTACACAGCAGTAGCTCGACCCGCGTCACTTCGGTAGAAAGCAGTGCCTCCATGGTCCCGCGCTCCCACTCGCGGGCGATCACCAGCGAGGTCAGGATCGCGCCAATCACCGTCATGATAATCGTCACCGCGCCCGGAATAATAAAGTGCTGACTGATGGCGGCGGGGTTAAACCAGTAGCGCGTCTGCACGTCGATGAGCGGTTTAAATTCTTCACCCCGATCTTCCGCGCGCTGCATCTGCCAGAGCTGCCAGATTCCCTCCGCGTAGCCCTGCACGAAGTTGGCGGTGTTCGGCTCGCTGCCGTCGGTAATCACCTGGATCGGCGCATCGGCATTCGCCCGCGCCATATTGGCGGCGAAATCCACCGGAATGACGATCAGACCGCGAATTTTCCCGGCCTGCATTTTCTGAATCAACTCCTGCCTGTTATCGCTGATGGTGGCGTCAATGTAGGGCGATCCGGTCATGGCGTGAGTAAAGTCCAGCGCATCTTCACTCTGCTGCTCCAGCAAAATCCCGACCCGCAGCTTGCTGGAGTCCAGGTTAATGCCGTAGCCAAAGATAAACAGCAGCAGCAGGGGGATCACCACCGCAATCAGCCAGCTGCTGGGGTCACGCACGATCTGCCGCGTCTCTTTAATGCACAGCGCGCGCACCCTTCGCCAGGAAATGGCATTACTGCTCATGGGCATTCTCCCTATCCCAGTCGTGGATGAGGGTGATAAACGCCTGCTCCATGGTCGGGTCCGGAACTTCATCATCGGCGGCCTGGTTTTTCAGGTCGTCCGGGGTGCCGTGGGCAATCAGCTTGCCGCGATACACCAGCCCGATGCGGTCGCAGTACTCCGCCTCGTCCATGAAGTGGGTGGTCACCATCACGGTCACCCCTTTTTCCACCATGCTGTTGATGTGCAGCCAGAACTCGCGGCGGGTAATGGGGTCAACGCCTGAAGTCGGCTCATCAAGAAACAGAATATCCGGCTCGTGCATCAGCGAGCAGGCCAGCGCCAGCCGCTGCTTAAAGCCGAGCGGCAGCTCGTCGGTGGCGTGGGAGGCAATGTTGGTTAAGGCGAAGGCGTCGCTCATGCGGCGGATTTTCTCGTTCTGCGCGCGCCCGCGCAGGCCGTACACGCCGGAGAAAAAGCGCAGATTCTGCTCGACCGTCAGGTTGCCATACAGCGAAAACTTCTGCGCCATATACCCGAGATGCTGGCGCGCCTTGCCGGAGCTGACCTTCAGGTCCATATTCAGCACCAGCGCCTTGCCGGACGTCGGCACCAGCAGGCCGCACATCATCTTAAAGGTGGTCGATTTTCCCGCGCCGTTCGGCCCGAGCAGGCCAAAAATCTCCCCGCGTTTAACCGCGAAATTGACGTTATCGGTGGCGGCGAAATCCCCGAACTTTTTGGTGAGGGATTTGGCTTCAATCACCGTCTCGCCCGGCGTGCCTTCCACCGTGTGCAGAATGGCGGCAAGCGGCGACTCTGACGTACCCGCGCCGCCCAGCAGGTCGATAAACGCGTCCTCAAAGCGCGGCGCGGTCTCTTCCATCTCGATCTCAGGCATGCCGGGCGCTCGGCGAATCTCGTCGGCGGTGGCCTCTTTTTTGAGAATAATGCGCACCGAGCGGCCCTGGATCATCCCGTCGCTGACCTGCGGCAGCCTGAGCACCCGCTGCAGCAGCCTGCGGTTGGACTCCTGCGGGCTGTGCAACAGGAAGCTGCGCCCGGCCATGCTCTGCGTCAGCGTCGTCGGCTCGCCCTGATAAAGCAGTTCGCCTTCGTTCATCAGCAGCACGTCCCGACACTGTTCCGCTTCGTCGAGGTAGGAGGTGCTCCAGAGGATCAGCATTCCGTCGCCCGCCAGCTCGTGCACCATCTGCCACAGTTCACGGCGCGAAATCGGGTCTACGCCGACGCCGGGCTCGTCCAGCAGCAGCACTTTCGGCTCGCCGACCAGCGTGCAGGCCAGCCCTAGCTTCTGCTTCATCCCGCCGGAGAGCTTGCCCGCCAGCCGATCGGTGAACGGGCCGAGGGAGGTAAACTCCAGCAGGCGCGCGAAGGTTTTCTGCCGCGTTTCGCCGGTGACGCTGCGCAGGTCGGCGTACAGGTTCAGGTTTTCCATCACCGTCAGGTCTTCATACAGGCCAAACTTCTGCGGCATATAGCCGAGCATGGCGTGAAGCGCGCCGTCGTCCTCGATCGGGTCAAGACCAAGCACGCTGGCGCTTCCTTCATCCGGCTTCAGCAGCCCCGCCAGCATCCGCATCAGGGTAGTTTTCCCCGCGCCGTCCGGACCGACCAGCCCGGTCACATAGCCTTTCTGAATGGTGCAGTTCAGCGGCGCGACGGCCGGTTTGTCCATTCCCGCGAAGCGTTTGACCAGATTGTTGAGCTGAATAACCGCGTCATTCATGTCGTTCCCCGTTGTCTACTTTTACGGTGACGGGCATGCCCTGACGCAGCGCGTCGTCCGCATCGGTGACGATGATGCGCAGGCGATACACGAGGTCGGTACGCAGGTCCGGTGTTTCAACGGTTTTCGGCGTGAATTCGGCGGTAGGGGAGACAAAGCCCACCTTGCCGTGATAAGGCTTGTCCGGGCGGCCGTCGGTATAGAGCAGCAGCTCGCGGCCCGGCTGCATCTGGCCGAGGTTTGGCTCATCAACGTAGGCGCGTACCCAGACCGGGCGGGTCAGGGAGAGCGTTAAGACGGTGCTGCCGGCGCTGAGCATGCTGCCCGGCTCCACGGCGCGGGTCATCAGCGTGCCGTCAGACGGCGCGATTAAGGTGGTGTCGTGCAGATCAAGCTCTGCCTGAGCCAGCTGCGCCTGCGCCTGTTCAAGGCTGGCTTTCGCCTGGGCGATATCCTGGGGGCGGTTACCGGTGTGGTACTGGCTTAATTTATCCTGCGCGGACTTCAGCGTGGCCTGCGCCTGGTCGCGGGACGAGCGCGCATTTTCCAGATCGTTAGCGGAAATGGTGCGGCTTTTCCACAACCCCTGCTGGCGCGCGTAGAAGTTCTGCGCGTAGTCATAGGCGGCTTGCGCCTGCTTAACGGCGGCGGCGGCCTGGGCAATCTCTTCGTCGCGATACCCTGCCAGCATCAGGTCATACTGCGCCTGGGCGACGGACACGCCCGCTTTGGCCTGCAGCAGCGCATTTTCATAGGGCGCTTTATCCAGCATCCCCAGCGTCTGCCCGCTTTTAATGGCATCGCCTTCGTCCACGTTCAGCGAGGCGAGACGTCCGCCTACGCGGAAGCTCATGTTCACCGTACGAATATCCACGTTACCGTACAGCGTCAGGCCTTTATCCTGATGGCTCTGATACCACAGCCATCCACCGACTCCGGCGGCAAACAAAACAACAACCACCAGAATGATGGCGACAGGTTTTTTCATGACTTCAGGCTCCTTTGCGTTAAGCCTTGCAGGATCAGATCGACGTGACAGGCGATGACCTGGCCAATCTGCGCGGCTTTATCCTCATCAAATTGTGTCCAGCCGGTGCGTAACAGGATGGTTTCCCTGCCCAGACGGAAGGCAAGAATTTCACCCAGCAGGGCGTGGGTATGCAAAACTGTCTCGGTATCACTGGCGTCCCGACCGGTATAGGCGGCGATCAGCCGGGTCAGGTACGAGTGCATTGGCTCAATCACCCGATCGTGTACCCGCTGGTAGGCGACTGTCGGGGAGAGCTGCTCCCGGGAGATAAACTTGCTCAGGTTGAGCGTATCGTCGTGCGTCAGCAGGCGGATCATATCGTGGCAGGCGTTGAGAATAAGCTGGCGAACGGCGGCGCGATCGGGCGACGGCTGGCCGAGCAGCGCGGTGGCTTCCTCAACGTGCGGGTGAAACTGCGTGCCGATAAAATCGGCGATCCACTCGGCGCAGGCGAGGTATAAATCCTCTTTTGAGCCAAAATAGTAGGTAATAGCCGCAATGTTCTGCCCGGCCAGCGCGGCAATATCGCGCGTGGTCGCATGCAGCCCGTACTCACCAAACTGCGCCAGCGCGGCGGCGATAAGCTGATTTTTGGCCTGTTCACCTTTGGTTGTTGTGGGTGTCGTATTCATGGTGGCATTAAGAATTAATCAATCGATTGATTAAGATTATGCCTGAATCACGCTAACGTCGAGGGAACGCTGAGGGATATTTTATGCGCTACGTCACAAAAGCTGCTACACTCCGCCCCTTCGCGACATTGTGGTTTTTGTCCTCCCCTATTCGTTATATCTCCCTGAAAACTACACCTGTGATGGTCGGGGCGGTTCGGAGTTTTTATGTCTTTTGATTCCCTTGGCCTGAACCCGGAAATTCTGCGCGCGATCGCAGAACAGGGCTACGTTGAGCCAACCCCAATCCAGCAACAGGCTATTCCTGCCGTCCTGCAGGGCCGTGACCTGATGGCCAGCGCCCAGACCGGCACCGGTAAAACCGCGGGCTTTACGCTGCCGCTGTTAGAGCTGCTGGTAAAAAACCAGCCGCACGCCAAAGGCCGTCGTCCGGTTCGTGCCCTTATCCTGACCCCAACCCGCGAACTGGCAGCCCAGATTGGTGAGAACGTGCGTGAGTACAGCCGCTACCTCAACATTCGCTCGCTGGTGGTCTTCGGCGGAGTCAGCATCAACCCGCAGATGATGAAGCTGCGCGGCGGCGTTGACGTTTTGGTTGCTACCCCAGGCCGCCTGCTGGATCTGGAGCATCAGAACGCGGTTAAGCTGGACCAGGTTGAAATTCTGGTGCTGGACGAAGCCGACCGCATGCTCGACATGGGCTTTATTCACGACATTCGCCGCGTGCTGGCCAAGCTGCCTGCGCGTCGTCAGAACCTGCTCTTCTCCGCGACCTTCTCCGACGAGATCAAGGCGCTGGCGGAAAAGCTGCTGCATAACCCGCTGGAAGTGGAAGTGGCGCGTCGCAACACCGCCTCTGAGCAGGTGACGCAGCACGTTCACTTTGTGGATAAAAAGCGCAAGCGGGAACTGCTCTCCCAGATGATCGGCCAGGGTAACTGGCAGCAGGTGCTGGTCTTTACCCGCACCAAGCACGGTGCCAACCACCTGGCGGAACAGCTGAATAAAGACGGCATCCGCAGCGCGGCGATCCACGGTAACAAGAGCCAGGGCGCGCGTACCCGTGCGCTGGCAGACTTCAAATCCGGCGACATCCGCGTGCTGGTGGCGACCGACATCGCTGCCCGTGGCCTCGACATTGAAGAGCTGCCGCACGTGGTGAACTACGAGCTGCCAAACGTGCCGGAAGATTACGTTCACCGTATCGGTCGTACCGGCCGCGCGGCGGCAACCGGTGAAGCGCTTTCTCTGGTCTGCGTGGACGAGCACAAGCTGCTGCGCGACATCGAACGCCTGCTGAAGAAAGAGATCCCGCGCATCGAAACCCCGGGTTACGAAGTGGATCCGTCGATCAAAGCCGAGCCGATTCAGAACGGTCGTCAGGGCGGCGGTGGACGCGGTCAGGGCGGCGGCGGTCGCGGTCAGCAGCCGCGTCGTGCCGAAGGCGGCGCGCCGAAATCATCCGGCAAACCGCCGCGTCGCAACAACGACAGCAAACCGGCGGGTGAAAGCCCGTGGCGCAGCGGCGAAGGGAAACCGGCAGGGGAAGGGCAGCGTCGACGCCGCCCGCGCAAGCCTGCTAACCCGCAGTAATCTGGAAGCCCGGTCGTAAAGCCGGGCTTTTCTTTTTGCGGCAGCGAAGAGAAAGTGCCACAATAGTGGCTGTTTATACAGTATTTCAGGTTTTCCAATGGCTTTAACCGCTGCGCTTAAGGCGCAAATTGGCGCATGGTATAAGGCGCTACAGCAGCAGATCCCCGATTTTATCCCCCGAGCGCCGCAGCGGCAGATGATTGCCGACGTGGCAAAAACGCTCGCCGGGGACGACGGCCGACATCTGGCGATTGAAGCCCCGACCGGCGTCGGGAAAACCTTGTCGTATCTCATTCCCGGCATCGCGATTGCGCGGGAAGAGGACAAAACGCTGGTGGTCAGCACCGCCAACGTGGCGCTGCAGGATCAGATCTTCAGCAAAGATTTACCGCTGCTGCGCAAAATTATCCCCGACCTGCGGTTTACGGCAGCCTTTGGGCGCGGGCGTTACGTGTGCCCGCGTAACCTGGCGGCGCTTGCCAGCAGCGAGCCGAATCAGCAGGATCTGCTCGCGTTTCTGGATGACGAGCTGACGCCAAACAATAAGGCCGAGCAGGAGCAGTGTGCAAAACTCAAAGTCGAGCTCGACGGCTATAAGTGGGACGGCCTGCGGGATCACACCAGCCAGGCCATCAGCGACGATCTGTGGCGCAGGCTCAGCACCGACAAAGCCAGCTGCCTGAACCGCAACTGCCACTACTACCGCGAATGCCCGTTCTTTGTCGCCCGGCGTGAGATTCAGGAGGCGGAGGTAGTGGTCGCCAACCACGCGCTGGTGATGGCGGCGCTGGAGAGCGAAGCGGTGCTGCCGGAGCCTAAAAACCTGCTGCTGGTGCTTGATGAAGGTCATCATCTGCCGGACGTGGCGCGTGACGCGCTGGAGATGAGCGCGGAAATTACCGCTCCGTGGTTCCGCCTGCAGCTGGATCTCTTCTGCAAGCTGGTGGCGACCTGCATGGAGCAGTTCCGCCCGAAAACTACGCCGCCGCTGGCGGTGCCGGAGCGGCTGAGCGACCACTGTGAAGAGGTCTATAGCCTCATTTCATCCCTGAACAACATCCTGAATCTTTATCTTCCGGTAACCCAGGAAGCCGAACACCGCTTTGCCATGGGCGAACTGCCGGAAGAGGTGATGGAGATCTGCCAGCAGCTGGCGAAGCATCTGGAAAAGCTGCGCGGGCTGGCGGAGATGTTCTTAAACGATCTCAGCGAGAAAACCGGCTCGCATGACGTGGTACGTCTGCACCGCGTTCTGCTGCAGATGAACCGCGCGCTGGGGATGTTTGAAGCGCAAAGCAAGCTCTGGCGGCTGGCCTCGATGGCGCAGGCGTCCGGCGCGCCGGTCACCAAATGGGCCACTCGCGAAGTGCGGGACGGGCAGGTTCATCTCTTTTTCCACTGCGTGGGCATCCGCGTGGCAGATCAGCTGGAAAAGCTGATCTGGCGCAGCGTGCCGCACGTGGTGGTCACCTCTGCCACGCTGCGCTCCCTGAACAGTTTTTCTCGTTTGCAGGAGATGAGCGGGCTCAAAGAGAAAGCGGGCGACCGTTTCGTGGCGCTGGACTCGCCGTTTAACCACTGCGAGCAGGGCAAGCTGGTCATTCCGCGCATGAAATTCGAGCCGCTCATCGACAACGAGGAGCAGCACATCGCCGAAATGGCGGCCTACTTCCGCGAGCAGGTCGAGAGTAAAAAGTACCCCGGTATGCTGGTGCTGTTTGCCAGCGGGCGGGCGATGCAGCGCTTCCTCGAACACGTCACCGATTTGCGTTTGCTCCTGCTGGTGCAGGGCGATCAGCCGCGCTACCGGCTGGTGGAAACCCATCGCAAGCGCATTGATAACGGCGAGCGCAGCGTGCTGGTGGGTTTACAGTCGTTTGCTGAAGGTCTGGATTTGAAAGGGGACTACCTGACGCAGGTGCATATCCATAAAATCGCCTTCCCGCCCATCGACAGCCCGGTAGTGATCACCGAAGGGGAATGGCTGAAAAGCCTCAACCGCTATCCGTTTGAGGTGCAGAGTTTGCCTGCGGCGTCGTTTAACCTGATTCAGCAGGTCGGGCGCTTGATTCGTAGCCACGGCTGCTGGGGCGAGGTGGTGATTTACGATAAGCGTCTGCTGACGAAAAATTACGGCCAGCGGTTGCTGAATGCATTACCGGTTTTCCCCATTGAACAGCCGGAGGTGCCGGAGATAAAAAAACACCCGGCAAAACAGGCTGCCGGGCGTAGAAAGAGCTTCCATGCTAAGAGGCGCGGTCCTACTGATAGGTAAAGGTCACCTGCACCACGCTGCTGAAGGTGCCTGCGGTAACGGGCATCGAGGTGGTGTAATAGCGGGCGGCCAGTGGGAAATCGACGGTGTGTTCCTGCTGGTTAATGACCCGGTTAACGCTTACTCCCGGCGCAATCATGATCTGGTCCTGAGGGGCGGCAAGCTCCAGCGCCAGCCCTTTCGCCGTGCCGGTGTTAGCAAATGTGATCGGATAGGCGCTGTCCGACTGGCCGTGAAAGGTGGCGGAGGCCTGTACGGCGGTGGTCGGACATTTCGACAGGGTGAGGTCAAACGATTTCCACGTGCCTGTATCACCTACACCCTTAAAATCGCTGACATTCGCCTGGCCCAGATCGATCGTCAGGTTCTGGCTGGTGCTGTCTACCTGGCAGGCGTTGGCGTAAATGTTTCCGCGAATATCGAGCTGAATCTCTTCCGCCAGGCTCTGGCAGGTGAGTCCAAGCAGTAAAACCGTCAATAACGTTTTCATTTGTAGGCCACCGTAATGGTTGCGACGGCGTTAGCCGGGCCAGGCGTCACCTCCGCGCTGGTTTGTTGATAGGAGACGCTGAAGGGGTAATGCGCCTGAATGTTTGCGCTGGCGGCATATGTATCCATGTATTGACCAAAAACAGGTGGCTGACCGTTAAAGAGCATTTTTACCCCCACCCCGGTCGCCACGCCGCTTTCCGGCGTTAATTTGATCACACCGGGAAAATTCGTTTCATAGCCATTGGCGCTGGCGATCATCATTTCAGGCTGTACATCCCGATCGCAGAGCATGCCGATAATAAATACCGATTGGGAAACCACGCTTCCTGCCCCGGTAAAGCGGCTCACCGGAAAATCACCCAGCGTGATGGTCAGGGATTTGGGTGACACCGTGCAGGTCACCGCTTTTACCTGAACATTGCCTGAGTAAGAGAGGGTGTTAGGGTCACCGAGGGCCTCAATGCGTCCAACTGCAAGGTTAAATTGCGTATTGCTCATCGTAAGTGCGCCAGAAGCCACGGTTTCGCTGGTTTTTACCAGTTCCAGCATCACGTCAAAGCTAAACGGGATTGTACTGTAGCTGTTTATCGTACCGGAGACCTGGCCTACGGGGGTGTTCGCCGAACAAACCTGGTCCGCCGCGCCGGTCACGCGCTGTCCTTTATCATTTCTTAGCGAGATGCCGACACCCGCAACGCCTGTTTCATAGACGCCGGGGAGCCCGGGGATCTCTTTGCCAAAGCCGTTGTAGCACGCGATGATTGGCTGACCCGCATCCGGCGCGTAGTAACAGTTTCCCGATATGTGGACAGCGCGTTCAGTTCCCGGAATGGTGGACCCCACGGGCAGGCTGGTGGGGACCGAAATCGACGCTAATGAAAGTAGCGCGGGCAGATTCGGCGATTGGCAAGAAGCTTTCGCGTGCGGCATAAAGAGCGCGGCGGTCGCCAGAACGATAAGTAAGAAAAACGATTTTGCTATCTGCATCATGGTCTGTCCGGAGTTAATCAGTGGCACTGCGCGGCAGCGTTAATAATGTTGGTGTCGTCCTTTTCCTGCATTAGGGCGTAATCGGCGACGCACCGTTCGTTCGCCTCCTTGCCCCAGGAAATGAAAAGGCGTCCCTGCTGCGGCAGGCCGGTGAGATACACCTGTCCGTCATTGCCGACAATAAATTCAATGCTCTTATCTTCCGTGGTGACCGTTGCGCCAAAGGGCAGCGGTTTGTCTTTCCAGGCCAGCGTCATTAAGACGCGGTTGCCCACGCGAGTATCGAAGCTGGCGCGAACTATCGCGCCGCGTGTTGGTGTCACCGTCTGCGAGGCGTGTGTCACGTCGGCATCTTCTGGCAGCGTCTCGGTATCCAGCGAAATTGGGTTGTGGCGCCACGGTGTGACAAAGGGCACCAGCGTATAGCCGCGATAGTCCGTTTCCACGCCCGTCTGGTTGGCAACGTGCGTGCCGTGTGTTCCCGGCGCTTTAATCAGCACCACGGTTTCGCCCAAGGTCTGACCAAAGGTGACGCCGTCAGAGTGGGCGACGATGCCGCCCTGGATCCCGGCGTTCACGGTATGCTGATGGCTGTCCTGGCTTATGCCACCTTGCACTTCACCGTAGGTGCCTTTGTAATCCGCATTCATACTTGTGGATGTGTTGTTATTGGCGCTGTCCAGGCCCTGCTGAACGTTCCAGCTCAGCTTGTCTCCCTCCAGCGCGGTACCATTCAGGCCAAGGTTGTGGGTGGTGCCGTCTTTACTGTTGTTCAGGCTGTAATTTGCCCAGGTGTTAGGCAGCCAGCGGTCGAGCGGAACCGACACGTTGAGGCCGATTTGTCGGTCATAGCTGATGGATTTACCGTCCTCGTCCATGTCGTCGCTGTTTTTATTGACGCTGTAGCTCAGGCTATAGCTCACGCCGTGCCAGCTATTGTTGTAGTTAACGCTCAGGGAGGTCATATCCTGACTCTGGCTCCAGTAACTCTCCTTCACCAGGCTGAGCGTCACCGAACCCCACTTGTCGCCAAGCCTCTGGTCGACGGTGGTCTCCGCCCGTGCGCGGCGCTGCTGTGGAGCGGACCAGTCGTTTGCACTGGTCCGGGACTCCATGGTGTCCTGCAGGGTGTAAAAGCCTTTGCTGTTGTAGCGATAACCCGCCAGGGAAAAGTTAGTGCCGGTCGCGGTAATATTTTTGCTGTAGCGCAGACGAAGGGATTGCCCATTGCTGGTTTTGCGCTTTTCCAGTAACGCTTTGGCGCGGGTAACGTCTAAGGAGAACGCGCCGAGGTCACCAAAGTTTTTCCCTGCGCCGAGCGCGGCGGAGTGGTAATGCGAACTCTGCTGCGTACCGCCGTAAACGGTGACGCCATGTGACAGACCATAGATGGCGCTGCCCTGGGCGAAAGGGGTCTTCTCAATCTCTTTATCGTATGAACGGTAGCGCCCTGCAGCGATGCTGTACTTCAGGTGTTTTTCCCGCTGCAGCACCGGCACGGAGGCAAACGGCACCACGAAATGACTCTCGCTGCCGTCGGTCTCTTTTACCGTGACGTTCAGATCGCCGCTGCTGCCGGTGGGGTAGAGATCGTTAATCTCAAACGCGCCGGGAGCGACGGTGTTTTGATAGATAACGTAGCCATTCTGACGAACCACCACCTGGGCGTTACTGTGCGCCGTACCGCGTACCACCGGGGCATAACCGCGCTCGCTGTCGGGCAGCATGTCGCTTTCGGTAGCCAGCTGTGCGCCAGTGTAAGAGACACTGTCGAAAACGTCGGCCTGGGTGCTGCTCTGCCCCACGGTCAGTTCGCTCTTGAGCCCCACGATATCGCGCTGGGCATAGGTATAAACCGGGGTCAGCTTGCCGTCGTCCTGACCGCCATCCGAATTGTGGTTCCAGGTGCTGTAATTACGCACGCGCCAGGCACCGGTGTTAAAACCGGGCCGCAGGTTAATAAACTGGCTGCTGTTGTCCGCTTTCCCATGCTGGCGGGCGTGGCTTTGGCTGACGTTAACGCTATAGTTCAGGATGCCCGCGGTGATCCCTTCGTCATACTCTTTCGGATCTATATAGCCACGGGGCACCTGGCCCAGCGCCGACTGGGGAATACTTAGCAGTAGTTGCTGGTTTTTGATGCGGAAAGTCGCCGAGGCCGAAGGGATTGCGCTAAGATCCGCGCATTCCCCTTTTGCCGCCAGCTTTGGATAATCTTTGGTTTTGATGCCCAGATGCGTTAATTCATCCAGACTCAGGCATGGCTGCAGGGAATTATCTCCCTGCGCATCTTTTTGTAATGTAAAAAGGACGTCACGGGTGTCGATTTTATTGTTATTGACGAACATCGTGACCTGATATTTGCCTGGCGCCTGACCGGGACCTTTTTCATAAACAGAGAGATCGGTCTTTGCCTGCTCTGGATTATCAATATCCAGCAGGGCAGGGTTAAAATAATCATCAGCGTGGGCCTGCAGCGCGCAGCATGTCACCGCTATCCCACAAAAAGTGGGCAGCATTTCACGCAGTCGACGTAATAGCGGCTTAGTTGTGCTGTACATGATTATCCAGGCGTCGAATAGAGTATTAACGAATGGATGCAGACCAGGTTTTACTGATGCTTCCGTAATCGTTAATGACCGACCAGCTCACGGTGTTACCGTTCATATTTGCCGGAAGGGCAAAGCGGGTAGAGGTTTCTGGCACAGCCCAGGTGGCTTTTGCCACTTTTTGGCCGTTCAGCGTTACGCTCTGGAAATTCATATAGAAAGGCGTGGGGTTGTTGACCACCAGATCATTACCTTCGCGGTGCCATTCCAGTTTATCTGCCACTTCTTCGGGTTTGCCTTTAATCGATGCAGGGCGATACAGCAATTTAATACGGGTGTTGATGGCTATTTGTAATGTATTAACGCCCTCTTCATGACGTGAAGAAGGAATGGCTTTAATATTTAACCAGTATAACGACTCGCGATCTTCTGGCATATTTCCGCCGGTGCGCACCACACGTAACACGTTATCTTCTTTAGCGTTCAGACGGAACAGAGGCGGGGTAATCAGAAATGGCGCTTTACCGCCTCTTTTCAAACCGGTATCCACCCCGGACTGTACCAGATAGTCAATATCATCCGGATTGGAAATCCCAATCGAAGACTCTTTTTTCTCTCCCTGATAAACCAGTCGGGTGCCATTAATAATCACACCTGCATGGGCTGTTACTGCGGTCAGTAAAAGTGCGCTTAATAAATAACGGTGTCGCATAAATCTGTCTCAAAGAAAGAGGAGATATTAACCTTTACGTGAAGGTTAATATCTCCTTATTGATCGTATCAGTTATAAATAACTGTAAAAGTAGACGCAGAGTTAGCCTGTCCGGCAGTGATCGATTCCTGAGTCTGAATATAACGTGCGCCAAACTCCAGATGATTTACCGTCGTGCCAGCAGCTAAAGGATATTGCTTTGAAGGCGTATATAAACTGACTGGCTGGTCGGAAGAATCAACCAGCTGAATCGCCACGCCAGTTGCCGTCGCCGCACCCGGGGTCAAGGCCAGCGTGGTGTTATTATCCGCATCTGGCGTACCACCGAAGTTGATGGCTGCAGACGTGACCGTTTCCGGGCAGTCTTTTAACTGAATATCAAATTTCGTTAAGGTGCTGGTAGAGCCTGCGCCAGTAAATGCTGTTTTGGAGACTTTGCCCAGCGCAATATTCAGCGGACTGCTTATGCCGTTAACCACCTGACAGGCGGAATCGATAATTTCACCTGTGAAGTTAATTTGCCCTTCACCGGTGGATGCCGCGAAAGAAGATGCAGAGCATCCCATAGCGGCAGCAATGAATAAACCTAAAGTGACTTTTTTCATATTTAAACCTGTATGTTTCTCCTTTCGACCTTTGCATCCCGCATTATTCGAAGTTATGTCTCAACTACTCACCGCCGGCTATTTAATCAGAAAACTCAGACAGGGAAAGATCCCGCGTGGCTTCCAAATAATTCAATTAATTCTTGCAAAATAATTTTTCTTACCAAAACAATTGATTATAAAAAACCGCAGGATGGGCAAAAAAACTAACAGCGGCGTTATCATCAGGGCTATATTGTTGATAACCTGCTGTAAGGAGAAATGTCGTGGATTATCGTAAAATTATCAAAGAGGTAGGGCGCGGGAAAAATCATGCCCGCGATCTGGACCATGAAACCGCGCGTGCGCTTTATACCCGCATGCTGGAGGGCGACGTCCCCGACCTGGAGATGGGGGGCATTCTGATCGCGCTGCGTATCAAAGGCGAAGGTGAAGCAGAGATGCGCGGGTTCTATGAAGCCATGCAGGCGCAAACGCTGTGCTTAACGCCGCCGGTGGCAAAACCGATGCCGATCGTGATCCCGAGCTACAACGGCGCGCGCAAGCAGGCAAACTTAACCCCGCTGCTCGCTATCCTGTTACACAAGCTAGGGTTCCCGGTGGTGGTGCACGGTGTAAGCGAAGATCCCACCCGCGTGCTGACGGAGACCATTTTCGGGATGCTGGGCATCGAGCCAACGCGTCATGCCGGTCAGGCGCAGGCGAAGCTGGATGGCCATCAGCCTGTTTATATCCCGGTCGGCACGCTCTGTCCGCCGCTGGAAAAGCAGCTCGATATACGCTGGCGCATGGGCGTGCGCAATAGCGCGCACACGCTGGCGAAACTGGCCACGCCGTTTGGCGAAGATGCCGCCCTGCGTCTTTCCAGCGTTTCGCATCCGGAATACGTGGCGCGCGTGGGGCAGTTCTTTGAGGCAATTGGCGGAAGGGCGTTACTGATGCACGGCACGGAGGGCGAGGTTTATGCGAACCCGCAGCGCTGTCCGCAGGTGATGCTGATCGATTCTGCCGGAACGCGCGCCGTTCTGGAACGCGGGGAAGAGAATAGCGGTGTGATATTGCCTGAGGCAAAAGATCCCCATACCACAGCCCACTGGATTGAGCAGTGTCTTGCCGGAAATGTTCCTGTTCCGCATTCGATTAAGCTGCAGATGGCCTGCTGTTTGCTGGCAACTGGAGAAGTGGAATCCGTCCAGGCCGGCCTTGAACGCGTGGCACAGGCGTTTTAGACAAAAAAAGCCCGTCCAGTGGCGGACGGGCAAGCAAGGGTAACAACAACAGGGTCAATGAGGGTGGAGCAGCTCACCAGAGGGTATGGCGAGGGGACAGCATTCGTTCAGGCGATTATTTGTAGATAACCGCGGTACCGCTCAGCTTGTTATTGCCGTTAGCGGAGGTAATGGTGTATCCGCTTGCACCGGCAGCAGCGGCTTTCTCTGCCAGTTTGGCTTCCAGACCGTCCAGGGTGGTTGCGCCATCAGCACTCACCACACCGACTTTGTTCATGTTCTGTGCCTGAGTAGAAGAGACAGGCTCGACAGCGAAAGCGCCGAAAGACAGAGCGGACAGGGCAACAGCAGCTACAGCATATTTGATGGTTTTCATAATTAATCTCTCGCAGGTGTTTCTGTTAAGGGGACGATGTTCCGTCGATGTGATAAGTATCACGGTTTTTTGCGAGTGATAAAATCGAAGAGAATTGACGTGGTTGCTCAAAAAAATTGAATGACAAATAACTTATTGAATATTAATAAATTCAAAGCACCCCTTTACACTTCTTGCGGATGCGCTTTACAGAAGCGATACGAAGGGCACGTTTTGCTACGCGTATGGCTAAAAACCGTGAGCGTAAAGGAACGCGCGCGCTCGGTTAGCTTTGGTAAAGCAAAGTCAACGTAACTGGCTGTCTTTCGAACCTCTGCGATTATATCCTGAGTGTGATGCATTTTTTGAATCTTTATGCTGCTGGCACGTGATACAAAGCCGCACGCCGGGAATGGCTTTTCGGCGCGCCTCCGGAATGGGTTCTCCGCATTCCTCGCATTCCGTTAGGCTTTCACCGCGCGGAATTTCACCGCGGGCACGCGCAACCGCATCTTCAATTGTACTGTTGATCTGTTCGTTAACAGCGTCGTCATTTGCCCAGCCGGAAGCCATAGCGTCCTCCTGAAATCGGTTTAGGCCATACGTTTACTATGGGGTTAAAAAATGAACAATCAAGGCGAGGGGAGAAGAGAACTGCACCCGTTGGGCAGATGCAGTCTTGCTGTAGAGACAGGTTATTTATAGATAGTCGCAGTGCCGTACATATGGTTATCTCCGCCAGCGGAGTTCACTACGAATCCTTTTGCACCTTCCTGACGGGCTTTTTCGGCGAGCTTAGCCTGTAGATCGTCAAGGTTACTGGCACGGCTTACCGAAACGGTGCCTGCAGGACGTAGCTGGCTCGTATCGGTACTTTGGGTCAGTGACTGAACGGCCATGGCAGAGAAGGACGCGGTCGCCAGGGCGGCTGCGATAACAGCAAGGGTCAGGTACTTTTTCATAATCACATCCTCATGAGGAAACAACAGGTGATTCCCTTTAAGTTTAGAAGCCCGACGAGTGTGACTTAGCGCAAATATTTGATGATGATCTGCTTATTTTTTGAACGATATAAATTGACAATTCGCTGACGGATCATAGACATAAAGGTGTTTGATTTATGGCGATTTTTTGAAAGCCGCAGAGAAAGATTTACCGCTGGGCCAGCAAAGGGTATCTTACGCCGCTGTTTAAAGGAGAATGCCATGACTGCCCAAAAGCCGGGATTGCACCCGCGAAATCGCCACCGCAGCCGCTACGACATGAACGCGTTATGCCTGAGCTGTCCGCCGCTGCAGGACTATCTTGTTCAGACCCCTGCGGGTGAACCCTCGGTCAACTTTGCTGACCCGCAGGCGGTGAAAATGCTGAACAAAGCCCTGCTGGCGCATTTTTACGGTGTAGCTCACTGGGATATCCCGGAAGGCTTTCTCTGTCCACCTGTGCCGGGCCGCGCTGACTACGTTCATCACCTTGCCGACCTCCTTGCCGAAGGCAATGAGGGTGTCGTTCCACAGCTGGCCACCATTCTGGATATTGGCACCGGGGCGAACCTGATTTACCCGCTGATCGGGGCGCATGAATATCAGTGGCGCTTTACCGGAAGCGAAATCGGTGACGAGGCCTTTGCCAGCGCCCAGGCGATTATCAGCGCTAACCCGGGATTGAGCCGCGCTATTCGCCTGCGTCGTCAGAAAGACGCGGCGTCGATCTTCAACGGCATTATTCACAAAAACGAAAGCTATGACGCCACGATGTGCAACCCGCCGTTCCATGATTCGGCGGCATCGGCCCGTGCGGGCAGCGAGCGCAAGCGCCGTAACCTGGGTCAGGCTGAAGATGCCGCGCTGAACTTCGGCGGACAGCAGCAGGAGCTCTGGTGCGAAGGGGGGGAAGTGGCGTTTATCCTGCGCATGATTGATGAAAGCAAGCAGTTTGGCCGCCAGGTGAAGTGGTTCACGACGCTGGTTTCCCGGGGAGATAATCTGCCCCCGCTCTACCGTGCGCTGACCGAAGCGGGCGCCGTAAAAGTGGTGAAAAAAGAGATGGCGCAGGGCCAGAAACAGAGCCGCTTTATCGCCTGGACGTTTATGGACAATAGCAAACGTCGCAAATAGCACCCTGTCGTAGGCCGGGTAAGGCGAAGCCGCTACCCGGCAACCAGGTTACAGCGTCGGCTCCTGCGGAGGGAGCGGCGATGCGGGCGGCGGCAATACCTGATACGTCTGCACGGGCATCCGCACGTTCGCCAGATCAAAGTGTTTTTTCACCATGCTGTCGAGCGCAAAGCGCACCGTCCACTGCTTCAGCGGCTGGGTGGTGAACGACACGCGCAGGGTAAATGCCGTGTTCGACAGCCCGACGATGCCGGCAAATGACGGCTCTCCGATCACCAGCCCGCGAATATCCTCCATCTCCATCAGTTCTTCTACCGCATCGCGCAGCGCCTGCTTCGCTTTATCCGCATCCTCGTGGCGATCCACATCGTAGTTCGCCACAACGGAACCAATGCCGCGCACAAAGTTGGCGAAGGTGGTGATCGAAGACCAGGGAATGATGTGGTACGCCCCGGTGTCCTGACGCACGCCAACCGAGCGGATGGACATCCTCTCCACGGTGCCGGTTAACGGCCCGATGGTCACCAGATCGCCCGTGTTCATCCCGTTTTCAAACTGAATGAAGATACCGGTAATAATATCCTTCACCAGCGTTTGTGAGCCGAAGGAGATGGCCAGCCCCAGGGCACCGGCACCCGCCAGCAGCGGGGCGATATTCACGCCGATTTCCGACAGCACGATCATGATGGTGATGGTGCTGATAATCACCGCCAGCGCGTTGCGGAACAGGGTTAACAGCGTTCTTGCCCGCGCGCTGGGCAGGGGCCTGCCGTGAATATCCGATACCAGACGGTTCTCAATAAGGCTCGCCAGCAGCGTCCAGCCGACGGCGGAGAAGAACAAAATCAGCGCGATGCGAATCAGGATATCGACCGTTTTTTCACCCGCACCGTTGTGCAGCCAGTTCCAGAAATCAAACAGGCTCCAGGCATTCAGGAGCAGCATAATCGCCACGCAGACGGTGAGAATACGCGCCACCTTGAGCGATACCGACATCCAGCCGTTTACCCGTTTTTGCAGTTCCGGGTAATTACGCTGGACCTGCGGCGACAGGGTGATGGTTTTCGAGATCCAGCGCGACAGCAGCCCCGATACAAACGCCGCGATGCCGATAATGGCCAGGCTTTTGAACGTCGCCCCCATCATAAATTTCAGGCTATTGCCCGGGTCAAACAGCGAGAAGAAGCACAGCACGATGAAGTAAGCGCTTGCCAGCCAGTGCCACACCAGGGCGAACGCGCGAATAAAGAGGCTAAAGAACGAGAGGGAGCGATCGGCCAGATTCAGCAGGCTTTGGGTAATGGTTTTTTTATTGTGGAAGATAAGGTACAGCGACCAGACGGTAATGCAGATCATGATCAGCACGTTTGCCAGCGCGCCAAACTGGACGTTCACCTGGTTGGAGATGATCGGCACGGCAACCAGCAGGCCGTAGCCTATCAGCCCGCTGAGCACGCTCAGACGCAGCGCCCAGTACTTCGCGCTCTCATCCCGAATGGAAAACGGGCGCAGTTCCGGCACGTGCGGACAAAAGAGTAACCGCAGCAGCGCCTTGAAGAACTCAATCAGGGCAAAGGCATTCAGGAAAAGCGACTGCTGGAAGGCGATGGTTTTGTTGCCGGCATTCAGCCTGTCGGCCAGCATCTGGCCTAAAAACAGCGTCAACGCCAGCAGCAGTAAATCGATGATGAACGCGGAGGCGATCATCAACGGCAGGTGCAGCCAGCTGCTTTTATGCTGATTCTTTCTGCGTCCCCATTGCCCCATTTTGCGGTACAGCGGCCACGCGCACAGGCGCACCAGCCAGTAAAAAAGAAACACCGCCCCCGCCAGCATCAGGAACTGCGTGGCGGCGGCGGTAAACGTTTGCGGGTTAAATGGCTTATGCGGGGAGCCAATCAGGTTGCGGTAAAGCTGAGCGAAGCGCGAGGAGAGCGCTTCCCCATAGTGACGGCTCACGTCGGTGACGTTTTCCAGCACCGTTTTTTGCTCCTCAGCCTGCGGAGGGGTGAGGGTTGGCACCGACTCCTGCGGCGGCGTGGCGGCGGCTTTGCGTAGCTGGCCAATGAGTTCCTGCCGGGAGGTGTCGTTCTCAAGGACGTCGGCAAGCGCGCTGTAGGCGGCTTTTTTCTGTTCAACATCGGGTTCCGGAGGCGGCGTACTTTGCTGGGTAGCGGTGTTCCCGGTGGTCACTCCAGGGATCGCGACGGCGAACGATGGCGCACTAAACAGGCTAATCAACAGCAGCAGGATCCACGGCACGGCGTCCTCCGGTGAAAATGTCGAACAAAATGATAAGTATAGAAGTCGGGGCGAGGAGGGGGATTTTTGGGAACAATCTGGCGTAAAAAAGCCGGGCATGCCCGGCTTACGTTTGAAGCGAACAATCAGGATACGTGCTGCAGGAACTCCTGCAAACGCTGGCTCGGCGGGTTCGCAATCAGCTCCTGCGGGTTACCGTCTTCCGCGATACGGCCTTTATCAATAAAGATCAGGCGGGACGCCACTTTTTCAGCAAAGCCGATTTCGTGGGTCACGATAACCATCGTCATCCCTTCTTCCGCCAGATCCTGCATGACTTTCAGCACCTCGTGGCGCAGCTCCGGGTCGAGTGCGGACGTAGGCTCATCAAACAGCATCATTTTCGGTTTGACAGCCAGAGCGCGGGCAATCGCCACACGCTGTTGTTGACCGCCGGACAGCTCGGAAGGGTAGTGGTGCGCACGTTCTGCCAGGCCGACTTTCGCCAGCAGATCTTTTGCCAGCGCTTCCGCCGCCGCTTTGCTGGCACCGCGCACGCGCAGTGGGCCAAACATCACGTTTTCCAGCGCCGTGAGGTGCGGGAACAGGTAGAACTGCTGGAACACCATGCCCGCTTCCTGACGAATCAGACGGTCGTCCACTTTTGGGTCGTTTACCTTCAGGCCGTCGACGATCAGATCGCCGCTGGTGATCTCTTCCAGCTTGTTGATGCAGCGCAGCAGGGTGGATTTACCGGAGCCGGATGGCCCAATAATCACCACCACTTCACCCTGTTTGATGTTGAGATCGATATTGTGCAGCACCTGGGTTGGGCCAAAGTGCTTGGAAACGTTTTTAAATTCAATCACAGGATTTTCATCCTTCTTTCAAGACGACGCAGAACGAAGCTCAGAACCAGAGTAATGATCAGGTAGACAACGGCTACCGCACTCCAGATTTCCAGCGCGCGGAAGTTGCCAGCAATGATCTCCTGCCCCTGACGGGTCAGCTCTGCCACGCCGATAACAATGAACAGCGACGTATCTTTAATGCTGATGATCCACTGGTTACCGAGCGGCGGCAGCATGCGACGCAGCGCCAGCGGCAGAATAACGTGGCGGATCGTTTCGCGACGAGAAAGACCTAGCGCCAGACCGGCTTCACTGAAACCTTTATGAATCGACAGCACCGCACCGCGGGTGATTTCCGCAATGTAGGCGCCTGAGTTGATCATAATGGTGACGACGGCCGCGCTGAACGGGTCGATGCGCAGGTCGGTGAACGCCATAGGCAGGGCGAAGTAGATGAACATGACCTGCACGACAATTGGCGTGCCGCGGATCACTTCGATGAAAACCAGTGCGATGTGGTTTGCGATCCAGCCGCCGTAGGTGCGGGCGAAACCGGCGACAAGTCCGATAATCAACCCACCAACCAGACCCAGGACCGAAATCCACAGGGTCATTTTAGCGCCTTCAAGCAAGAGTGGAATGGCAGGCCAGATGGCGCTCCAGTCAAACTGCATGATAATTTCCTGTTACTGTTACCGTGTTTCAAAAATAGCAGGGGCGAAAGGTCGCCCCCGAGTGAACGTCATTTTTACGTCTTATTATTTAGGCTCGGTACCGAACCATTTTTTGTAGATTTCGTTATAGGTGCCGTTCTCTTTCAGCGTTTTCAGCGCGCCGTTAACTTTCGTGCGCAGGTCGTCGCTGCCTTTCGGGAATGCGATACCGTACTGCTGCGCTTCCAGAGACTCGCCAACGGCTTTGAACTTGCCGTTACCGGCTGTCTTAATGAAGTACAGGATGTTAGGTGTGTCGTGCAGAACAGCGTCAGCACGGTTGGTGCCGAGTTCCATGTACGCGTTGTCGATGTTCGGGAACTGACGGAGGTCTTTGGTTTTGATATTTGCTTTCGCGTAATCAACAGAACCGGTGCCGCTCTTCACTGCCACCACTTTGCCGTCGAGATCTTTCACGCTTTTTACGTCGTTATTATCGGCTTTGACCATGACCAGCAGGCCGCTTTTGTAGTAGCCGTCAGAGAAGTCGATCGCTTTTTTACGTTCATCAGTAATGGTGATGCCTGCCAGTGCCAGATCAACGTTTTTGGTTTGCAGTGCCGGGATGATGCCGCTGAAGTCCATAGGCTTCAGGGTGTAATCCAGCTTGAGTTCTTTTGCGACAGCGGCCCACAGATCCACATCAAAACCAACGTATTTATCCCCCTGTTTGAATTCAAACGGAACGAACGCCGTGTCGGTCGCCACAACTAGTTTGTCGGCAGCCTGAGAGGACACTGCAAAAGCCAGGGTAAGTGCAGCCAGTGAAACTTTTAATACAGACTTCATAGCATTTCCTTTTATATCCACGGGGCGATCCCCTGCGAGAACAGGTGGCACAATGAAAAAATCGTGCCAACTTTACAAGCTATTGTTTTGCAAAGGGGATGATGTCATGCATTGCACAATAAATGGGGCAATGAGGTGTTATTGCACCAAACTGGAGCACCGTTTTGGTGCACTTCGTTTGGCTCAACTGACGGGGAGATATTTAGCGTAAATTCTGACGAAAAAACAATCTTCCGTTAACGGTTGTGTGAGGTGATTATTACATTTCGTTCACTTTTGCAGGTGTGCAGGGAAAAATTGTGCACCATAGAAGTGCAAAACCCTCACCGGAGGGCGAGGGTTTGATAGAAAATTCATATGAATTATTCGATGTTAGATTCGATAAACCACAGGAACTGATCCAGGTCGCGGGACGCGGCGGTGAAAATGTCTGCGGTATCTTCGTCTTTGGCTTCGCCAATCGCTTTGCGCACGTCATTGGCCACAATCGCATAGCGGTCCGCCAGCTCTTTAAGGTGATCCTGAACGGTATGGATATCCAGCGGATAACTCTTCAGTGGCGTTTTGCTGTTGATCACCTGCGTGGTACCCAGCGCCACGCCGCCTAACTGAACGGCACGTTCAGCCATCGTATCGAGGTGGGTAACCAGTGCTGTGCGGAAGCCATCCAGCATTTCATGAACGGCAATAAAGTTTGCACCGCGCATATTCCAGTGGGCCTGTTTGGTGATCAGCGAAAGATCGATGAACTGGATCACCTGGCGATTC
Organism: Enterobacter cloacae complex sp. P16RS2; assembly: GCF_014982155.1. Taxonomy (NCBI): domain Bacteria; kingdom Pseudomonadati; phylum Pseudomonadota; class Gammaproteobacteria; order Enterobacterales; family Enterobacteriaceae; genus Enterobacter; species Enterobacter cloacae complex sp. P16RS2. The sequence goes on from NZ_JADCKW010000007.1 coordinate 52,805, forward strand.
AGCAACTCAATGGTCGCCTTTTTGTCGCTATCCGATACATCGTTACGGGTATAAAGCAGATTAGACGCTTTCGTTTTCACCAGTTTAGCGGTACTCATAATTTCATATCCTCTTGATGTTTATGTCCCAGGTAATTACGGAACTAAGTATAGCACCGGATTTTTTCTCTGCGGTTTGGCTGTGCCTATCGGTTTAATAGCGAGAAGTGGATTGAGAATTTAATTTGTTGAAATTAATGGGTAATTTTTAAATTGATACAGATCAATCTTAATTGCTGGTTGGGGATGTAAACGCAGAGGGATATTTCGAAATTAGCGCAAAGTGTGTAAGAAATTATAACGTCTGTCTTTCTGGCCTTTATTCTGCATGGCGTGGAAGCCATGCAGAATATATGGCCTTAGCTGATATCAACTTTCTCAACTTTAGGTTCAGGGCGCATGGTGAGCGTCGAGCCCATTGATGCCGCGATAATCGAGCAGAGCGCCAGCGTCTGGGTCAACGTGAGGGTTTCGCCGAGAAACACCATCCCGGAAATGGCGGCTAACGCAGGCTCCATGCTCATCAGCGTGCCAAATATGCGCGTCGGCAGACGCGTAAGGGCAATCATCTCCAGAGAATAGGGGAGTGCGGTAGAGAGAATCGCGACCGCCAGTCCTATGGGCATGACGGACCATTGCCAGATAGATTCGGTCGCCTGCGCCATGCCGATAGGCACGAAGACGATGGCTGCGATCAGGGAACCTAACGCGACGGTCGCCGGACCGTGCTCTTCTCCTGCACGCTGGCCCGTGAGTATATAGACAGCCCAGCAGGCGCCTGCACCCAGCGCCAGGGCTGCACCCGTCAGATCGATCTCAGCGACGCTCTGGCCCAGCGGCAGCAGGAACCATAAACCCAGAACGGCTAACACGACCCAGATAAAATCGACCGGACGTCGCGAAGAGAAAAGCGCCACAGCCAGCGGGCCGGTAAACTCCAACGCGACGGCGATCCCCAGCGGTATCGTCTGAATAGAGAGATAGAACAGATAGTTCATTGCCCCAAGGGAGAGTCCATAAAACAGCAGGGGTAAACGCTGCTCCTTTTTGAAGCGCAGACGCCAGGGTTTGAAAATGACCACCAGTATCGCCGTGCCCAGCACGATACGCAGGGCAGTCACACCAGGCGCACCGACCAGCGGAAAAAGTGATTTTGCAAGCGAAGCACCGCTTTGAATGGACAACATGGCAATGAGTATGACTGCTACCGGCAACCAGACCGACGACGTGCGGGATAACCCAGGCATCCTTTCTCCTGTCAGCTTATGTCAAATGAGGTAAAGGTTGCAGTGTAAAGGAAATAAGCGGCAACGGTTGAGGTGCTGTTGAAAAAAAACCTCGTGAAATCCGTAAAATGGTTAAGCGCTGGTGGATTTATCGCCTGATAGATTAGGAATAATCTGGATGAATGTAACTGCGCTTGCGCGCACTATGCGCATTTAGTAGTGAAAATTGCATGTGATTTGAAAGAGATAGCTGACGCTGGAAACGTTCTGTTACAGGAAAGGTTTCATTAGACATCACGAATCACAAAGAGTTTCGCAAATTTTTTTGATATATTTAAAACTTACGGACTTACTTGAAGCACATTTGAGGTGGTTATGAAAAAAATTGCATGTCTTTCAGCACTGGCCGCTGTACTGGCTGTTTCCGCAGGTACCGCTGTAGCTGCTACTTCTACTGTTACTGGTGGTTACGCTCAGAGCGACTATCAGGGCGTGATGAACAAAGCTAACGGTTTCAACCTGAAGTATCGCTACGAGCAGGATAACAACCCACTGGGCGTGATCGGTTCTTTCACCTACACCGAGAAAGATCGTTCTGAAAACGGCGCATACAACAAAGGCCAGTACTACGGTATCACCGCTGGTCCAGCTTACCGTCTGAATGACTGGGCGAGCATCTACGGTGTTGTAGGTGTTGGCTACGGTAAATTCCAGCAGACTGAAAACCAGAGCGAAAGCCGCACTGCAAGCAACAGCGACTATGGCTTCTCCTATGGCGCAGGCCTGCAGTTCAACCCAATCCAGGACGTTGCTCTGGACTTCTCCTATGAGCAGAGCCGTATCCGCAACGTTGACGTTGGCACCTGGATCGCGGGCGTAGGTTACCGCTTCTAATCACTCCGGTGAGCTAATAAAAAATCCGCCCAATGTGGCGGATTTTTTTTGGGGAAGTAAAAGCAAAACGGCAACCCCAGGTTGCCGTTTTTAGTGATGTTCCCTCTCCCCGTGGGTCAGGGTATCGGACCGCTACTTATTCTTAATATCGAAAATATCCGTTCCCAGATGGTTATAGTCAACTTTCTGTAACTTGAAGTTGGTAACGTATACTGGGGGAGCTTTCTTGTTAGAGACAAACGGGTAAGCCGTTTTTATCTGCTCGGCTGTAATCCCCGTCCACTGCGAGAAGAACTGCAGGAAATCATTTGCCGAACGGCGCGCTTTAATCACGCGATGCGTTTTATCATCACTCGACAGCACCATAAACGGCACCTGGAAGTTCTGCTGGAACTTGTCATCGTGCGCCAGGTACTGCACCTCTTTACCACGCTCTTTAAACGCCAGCCCGTGATCCGAGAAATAGACCATTGAGAAGCTGTCGCCCGTATTGCGTAGCTGATCGTACAGCTTGCTCAGCAGGTCGTCGGTTTGCGTCATGGTGTAGAGATAGCATGAGGTCTCTTTGGACTGCACGAACTCCGCGTACTTCCCGCCCGTCCGATCGCAGGCCTGCGGGTGCGACCCCATCAGGTGCAGGACGATCAGCTGAGGCTGGGTGCGCGGAGTGGCGAAGACCTGTGCCGTCATTTTCAGCAGCGCTTCGTCTTTGGTATTTTTGTCGGCTTCAAAGTCGCCGTTCTTCAGGAACTGCACTTCGTCGGCACGTTTGGCGATACTGGCGATGGCCGTATCGTATTCGCCAATTTGCCCCTGATTGGAGAACCACCAGGTCTGATAACCCGCGCGGTTTGCCAGGGTGACAAAATTATCCTGATACTGAGGTTTGCCGTCGACGACCCGGTTAAGCGTCAGGCCGAGCGATTTCTGCGTCGAGCCGCTGGCCGCGACATAATCGGTGAACAGCGTGCCTTTAACCGAACTGGCAAACGGTGTGTTATCCCAGTGTCCGCCGAAGGCTCCCATTGCATCGCGACGCGCGCTTTCCCCAATCACCACCACATAGGTGTGATACTTCGGCTTAACGGCCAGCACGTTCCAGGTGTCTTTCATATTGGAAAGCTCAGCCATGCGCGCCTGCTCGTCGAGAACCTCTTTATTATTGACAACGACGTCCTTCACGAAGCGGAAAACCGGATAGCCGATATTGGTGAGCCTGAGCTTACCGTCCCAGGGAATATTCTGGATGGGGGCGACAAACGCCACGGCAACGCTGAACACCAGACAGAGTATTTCGATCTTACCCCAGGATTTTTTCTCGCCCGACTGACGGCGGATGGCGATAACGCCCAACGCGAAGATAAAGATCCCGACCACGTAGCTGTACCACGGGAAGATCGTCAGGATCTCCGTTGACTCTTCCATATTGGTCGAGTGCAGCGCCAGTAGGGTATTAAAGTTTGGCGCGCCGTAAGCCTGGCCAAACGGGAAATAGAGTGCAGCGACCAGCGAACAGATGCCGATTAATGCTTTTTGCACGCGCGGTGCGGTTCGCCACAGCACATGCAGAATGCAGGTGAAAGCCACCGCGTAGAGCAAACTAAAGGGATAACCCAGCGCAAAGTTAATCAGTAATGACTGCAAAAAGTAAAAACCCGTCCACGGGCTTAAGGCCCGGCTGCGGGTCACAACGGTATCTATCAGGGTTACATTCATAGGTCACTATCATGGATGAAAACGCCATGTGCTCACCCTGGCGTCAAGGGTCATAACCTGCCTGACAGTGCGTGGAGAGGGAATGAGGGTCCGCTTCAGCGAGCCGCAAATTGTGCAGGGCTGCAAGAAGATAGTGCGAGCGCTAAATAATATCAACAGTTGCTAAGCAGATGTTTTGCGAAGGGGATTGCAAATCCGTAAAAAAGATCGGGAATAGGGCGGCTGAAAGCCAGTTTACAGCGAGATTGTGACGGGAAAATGAAGCGGCGTACCGCAACGCCGCTTAGTGGGAAGGTTTGTCGTCCTGATGCGGTTTGCCGTTAAACATATCGCACAGCATGTTCAACAGCATTAAGCGCACTTTAAAGGGAGAGTGGGTAAACACGGTCATGCACCTCTTGAATTCGTTCATAAGACCTCCTGAGTTTTGATCCCTTCGATCCGTGAAGGGTGACTGCATTACATACAGATATAGCACAGGCTATATTGTATAGCTATGGCTATTTCGTTAATTTTTTGTGCTTGCGGAGCTATGGTTTACAATGTGCGCTCTCCAAACCGGGCGCTGGAAGCGTCACCCCACTGAGGAAGTACAATGAACCGTCGCGCAGGTCATCCGACAATGAGGAAAACGACGCAACTGGTGAATGTTGAAGAACATGTCGAAGGTTTTCGCCAGGTCCGTGAAGCGCACCGGCGTGAACTGATTGATGACTATGTTGAACTCATTTCCGATCTGATCCGTGAGGTTGGTGAAGCGCGCCAGGTCGATATGGCCGCCAGGCTGGGGGTTTCACAGCCAACTGTCGCTAAAATGTTAAAACGCCTGGCCTCCGTGGGCTTAATTGAAATGATCCCCTGGCGCGGTGTTTTTCTGACGCCGGAAGGGGAGAAACTCGCGCAGGAGAGCCGCGAGCGTCATCAGCTTGTGGAGAATTTTTTACTGGTGCTGGGCGTCAGCCCGGAGATTGCCCGCCGGGATGCGGAAGGCATGGAACACCACGTCAGCGAAGAGACGCTGGTGAAGTTTCGCGAATTTACCCTTAAATATGGTTCCTCCGCTGAATGAAAATCCCCGGACTGCAGGCCCTGGCACGCGATCGTTTCTTCCATCTCTTATTAATCATTGGCGCAGCGTTAAGCCTCTTTGTGCCTTTTGCGCCACACGCCTGGCCCGCCGCAATTGACTGGCGCACCATCATTACCCTGAGCGGCTTGATGATGCTCACCAAAGGGGTCGAGCTGAGCGGCTATTTTGACGTTCTGGGCCGTAAAATGGTGCGCCGCTTTGCCACCGAGCGCAGGCTGTCCCTGTTTATGGTGTTCTCCGCCGCGGTACTGTCGACGTTTCTGACCAACGATGTGGCGCTGTTTATCATCGTGCCCCTCACGCTCACGCTGCGTAAGCTGTGCGAGATCCCGGTCAGCCGGCTGATCATCTTTGAAGCGCTTGCCGTCAATGCAGGCTCGCTTCTGACGCCAATTGGCAACCCGCAAAATATCCTTCTGTGGGGACGGTCCGGTCTGTCGTTCGCCGCCTTCATCTGGCAGATGGCCCCTCTGGCGCTGGTGATGATGCTTTCGCTACTGGCGGTATGCTGGTTCGCGTTTCCGGATAAAAAGCTGCAGTACCACAGCGGCACAACCGGCCCGCAGTGGCAGCCGCGTCTGGTGTGGGGCTGTCTTGGGTTATACATCGTCTTTCTGTTCGCGCTGGAGCTGAAGTATGAGCTGGCGGGCGTCCTGCTCGTTGCCGCGGGGTTTGTTGTCCTGGCGCGTCGCGTGCTGGTGAGCGTGGACTGGACGCTGCTGCTGGTCTTTATGGCGATGTTTATTGATGTGCATCTCCTTATCCAGCTTCCGGTACTGCAGAACGTTCTGCACAGCGTCAGCACGCTGTCTCAGCCGGGACTGTGGCTGACGGCGATTGGCCTGTCGCAGTTTATCAGCAACGTACCGTCCACTATTCTGCTGCTCAACTATGTTCCGCCCGATACGCTTCTGGCCTGGGCGGTGAACATCGGCGGGTTTGGGCTGCTGCCCGGCTCGCTGGCAAACCTGATTGCCCTGCGTATGGCCAACGACCGTCGTATCTGGTGGCGTTTCCACGTCTGGTCGATCCCGATGCTGGTTTGGGCCGCGGCGATTGGTTTCGGAATATTCCTTCTCATATAGTGCGCAATTTGTCAGTTTTTCCTGGCAAACGTATAGCAACGTCCTAGCTTTAGTGAACGGCATAGTGTGATGCCGCTCACTGACAGGACCGTTGCTGAACTATGGCTGAAGATCAAAACCCGCCTGCTGACGAGCAGGACAAAAACAATAATGAGCGTAAGCGCCCGGGCAAGAAACCGTTAATTATCCTCGGCATTGTCGTGGTGGTAATGGTGGTCGTGGCGCTGGTCTGGTGGTTTTTAACCCGTAACGAAGAGACGACCGACGACGCCTTTACCGACGGCGACGTGGTGACGATTGCCCCCAAAACGGCGGGCTACGTTACCGAGCTGCGCGTGCGCGATAACCAGCGCGTGAAAAAGGGCGATCTGCTGGTGGTTATCGATCCGCGGGACACCACCGCGCAGCGCGATCAGGCTCAGGCCCAGCTTGGGCTGGCTATCGCGCAGCTGCATCAGGCCCAGGCGCAGCTGGCGCTTTCAAAAGTCCAGTATCCCGCCCAGCGTGACGAAGCCAAAGCGCAGGTGCTGAAAGCGCAGGCCGATCTGGCGAACGCGCAGGCAGAGTACCGTCGTCAGCGCGGCGTCGACCCGCGTGCGACCACCCAGCAAAGTATTGATTCCGCGAACGCTCAACTGCGCAGCGCGCAGGCAGGGCTGGCCAGCGCTCAGGCGCAGCTGGAAGTGGCAGAGCAGGTACAGCTGCAAATCCGCCAGCAGGAAACCAACGTTGAAGCGCGCGAGCGTCAGGTCGATCAGGCTAAAGCGCAGCTGGAAACCGCCAACCTTAATCTCTCCTATACCGAAGTTCGCGCCCCGTTCGACGGCGTTGTTACCAAACGCAACGTGCAGCCCGGCACGCTGGTGCAGGCGGGAACGGCGCTGTTCTCGCTGGTTTCCCCTAACGTGTGGGTGGTCGCGAACTTTAAAGAGTCGCAGCTCGAGCGCATGAAGCCGGGCGATAAGGTCACCGTGTCCGTCGACGCGTGGCCGGATATGGAGCTTGAGGGCCACGTAGACAGTATCCAGCAGGGCAGCGGCTCGCGCTTCTCCGCATTCCCGGCAGAAAATGCCACCGGTAACTTCGTCAAAATTGTGCAGCGCGTGCCGGTCAAAATCGTGATTGATAAGGGCCTGGATCCAAACAAACCGCTGCCGCTGGGGCTGTCGGTCGCACCGAAGGTGACGGTGGAATGACGGATCACAGCCACGACAGCTGGAAGCCCGCCAGCAATCCGTGGGCGGTGGCGATTGTCGTCACCCTGGCGGTATTCATGGAAATTCTGGATACCACCATCGTCAACGTGGCGCTCCCCCACGTGGCAGGATCGCTCTCGTCCAGCTATGACGAATCTACCTGGGTGTTAACCAGCTATCTGGTCGCGAACGGCATCGTGCTGCCCATCTCGGCGTTTCTGAGCCGGGTGTTTGGCCGCAAGCAGTTCTTCCTGATTTGCATCGTCATGTTTACCGTCTGCTCGTTCCTGTGCGGGATTGCCACCGAGCTGTGGCAGATCATCCTGTTCCGCGTGATGCAGGGCTTTTTTGGCGGCGGGCTGCAGCCCACGCAGCAGTCGGTGCTGCTCGACTACTTCAAACCCGAAGACCGGGGCAAAGCGTTTGGTCTGTCCTCCATTGCGATTATCGTTGCGCCGGTGCTCGGCCCGACGCTGGGCGGTTGGATCACCGACAACTATTCCTGGCGCTGGGTGTTCTTTATCAACATTCCGGTGGGGATTGTGACGGTGCTGGCGATCTACCAGCTGCTGGAAGATCCGCCGTGGGAGAGCAAATCAAAAGAGAAGCTGACTATCGACTGGACGGGGATCGGCCTGATCGCGCTGGGGCTGGGCTGTCTGCAGGTGATGCTCGACCGGGGAGAAGACGAGGACTGGTTCTACTCGAACTTTATCCGCACCTTCGGCGTGTTGACGCTTGTCGGCATTATCGGCGCCATCTACTGGCTGGTATATGCCAGAAAGCCGGTGGTGGATCTGCACTGCATGAAAGACCGCAACTTTGCCATCTCCAGCCTGCTGATGGCGGGGATGGCGATGATTTTGTACGGCAGCTCGGTTGTTATCCCGCAGCTGGCGCAGCAGGACCTGGGCTACACCGCTACCTGGTCGGGGCTGGTGCTGTCGCCCGGGGCGGTGCTGATTGTGTTAACCATTCCGCTGGTGCTGAAGCTGATGCCGGTGGTGCAGACGCGCTGGATCATCGCTTTTGGCTTTACCTGTCTGGCGGTGTCGTTCTTCTGGTCGCGAACGCTGACGCCGGATATCGACTTCGAAACGCTGGTGCTGTTCCGCAGCGCCCAGTCGATAGGGCTGGGGTTCCTGTTTGTGCCGCTCACGACGATTGCGTTTATCTCGATACCGAGGCGGCTGAATGCCGATGCGGCGGCGCTGTTTACCATGTTCCGCAACGTAGCGGGTTCGATTGGCATATCCCTTTCGACGGCGGCCATCACCGAACGCGCGCAGGCGCACAGCGCGCATCTGGCGTACCACGCCTCGCCGCTTAACGAGCAGTTCCAGCAGGCGATACGCGAAAGCGCCCAGGCGATCCAGAACTTCACTACCCAGGTGGGCGACCCCACCGGCATCGCCACCGGACGCATGTACCAGACGATGATCGAGCAGTCGCGCTTCCTGGCCTACATCGACGTCTTTACCATTCTGAGCGCGGTGGCCTTGTTACTGATTCCGTTTTGTTTGTTGCTCTCGCCGGTTAAGAGCGAGGGGAGTGCAGGAGCACATTGATGATACACAGACGTTTACACCCCCTGATGATAATGATGCTGCTGGCGGGCTGCGCCGTCGGGCCGGACTACCAGCAGCCTGCGCCGCCCGCCGTTACGCACTGGAACGATAAGGGCGACAGCGCGGTGAAATCGCAAACTACCTCCGCCGCGACCAACCCGCGCTGGTGGAAGACCTTCGGCTCGCCGCAGCTCGACAGCCTGGTTGAACGTGCGATCGCCGGAAACCTGACGCTGCAGCAGACGGTGCTGCGCATCGCCGGGGCACGAGAGCAGATTAACCAGGCGGGCGGAGCGTTTTATCCGTCGGTCAACGGCAATCTGCAGGCGACGCGCCAGCAGCTTGGCCTGGAAGGAGAGCTGAAATCTCACGGCGTGTACGACCAGGTGGATAGCATCGATCCCAACCTGAAAGGCGCGCTGGGGCCGCTGACGCAGCCGATTAACCTCTACCAGGGCAGCTTCGACGCCCAGTGGGAAATTGACCTGTGGGGCAAGGTGCGTCGTCAGGTGGAAGCCGCCGAAGCGCAGCAGAAAGCCGCCATCGAGCAGCGTAACGACGCGCTGGTGTCGCTGGAGGCGGAAGTGGCGCGCGCGTGGCTCCAGCTGCGCGGGGCGCAGAGCATTATAGCCACGCTGAACACCCAGATTAAAAGCGCGCAGCAGACGCTGGATCTCACCGAAAACCGCCAGCGCGGCGGGCTATCGCCACAGATGGACGTGGAAAACGCCCGGGCGCAGTTAGGCAATCTTGAGGCCCAGCTTCCGCAGTATCAGGCGCAGGAGCGGCAGGCGATGAACGGCCTGGCGATCCTGCTCGGCAAGCCGCCTGGGGCGCTGGATGCGGAATTGCAAAGCGTGCAGCCGATGCCGGCCCTGCCGGATATCGTGCAGACCGGCATTCCGTCCACGCTGGCGCGACGCCGTCCGGACGTGCGCGAAGCGGAGGCGAACCTTCACGCCGCCACGGCGCAAATCGGCGTCTCGGTGGCGGAGCTGTTCCCGAGCTTTACGCTCTCCGGGCAGTTTGGCCTGCGCAACAGCGAAACCAACTGGCTGACCGACTGGAGCAGCCACTTCTACAGCTTTGGCCCGCAGGTCTCTATTCCGATCTTCCAGGGCGGTCGGCTGGTCTCCAGCGTCAAGGTGGCGCGCGCGCAGCAGGGAGCGGCGGTGCTGGACTATCGCCAGACTGTGCTGACCGCGCTCGGGGATGTGGAAAACGCGCTGGTGAGCTATCGCACCGACCAGCAGCGTGAAGCGGGTCTCGCAAAAACGATCGACGCCCTGCAAAACGCTTTTGACCTGGCAAGCGACAGCTACCGCCAGGGGATTGCCAGCTTTATCGACGTGCTGGACGCGCAGCGGCAGCTCGCGCAGGCCCAGCAGCAGCGCGCACAGGCGCAGGTGCAGAGCGCGCTCGATCTCGTGGCGCTCTACAAGGCTCTCGGCGGCGGCTGGGAGCCGTATCAGCAGGTGCAGTTACCGGACTACAGCGTCTTTGGCGACGCCCCGCGCGGATAAATTCAGAGGATTGGGCAAGAAACGGACAGGAACACCACATTCGCGATGGCTGAGGGGCGGGTATAACTATCGGGTACCCAATCGACATGCGAGGAATAACTTATGCGTTATCAAAAACTGGGCAACACCGGTCTGTTTGTTTCTGAACTGTGCCTCGGCACCATGACCTTCGGCGGCGAGGGCGGCATGTGGGGTAAGATTGGTCAGCTCCAGCAAAGTGAAGCCGAGCAGCTGGTGGGCCGCGCGCTGGATGCCGGGATCAACTTTATCGACACTGCGGACGTTTACTCGGAAGGACGCTCGGAGGAGATCACCGGTCAGGCGCTGAAAAATCTGAAGATCCCTCGCGAGAACGTGGTGGTCGCCACGAAAGTGTTCGGCGAAACGGGAACGGCAGGGGTGAACTCGCGCGGCAGCTCGCGCTATCATATCATCAGCAGCGTGAAGGAGAGCCTGCGCCGCCTGCAGCTCGATCATATCGATCTCTACCAGCTTCACGGCTTCGACCCCGCAACGCCGATTGAAGAAATGCTCTACGCGCTGGATAACCTGGTGCAGCACGGCCACGTGCGCTATATCGGCGTCTCGAACTGGGCGGCGTGGCAGATTGCCAAAGCGCTGGGCATTTCCGAGCGTCTCGGGCTGGCGCGCTTCGCATCCCTCCAGGCGTATTACACCATTGCCGGACGCGATCTTGAGCGCGAGCTGGTGCCGATGATGCAGAGCGAAGGCGTCGGGCTGATGGTCTGGAGCCCGCTGGCAGGCGGCCTGCTGAGCGGAAAATATGGCCGCGACGGGCAGAGCGAAGCCGGCGGTCGCCGTTTGGAGTTCGACTTCCCGCCGGTGAACAAAGATCGCGCCTTCGACTGCGTGGACGTGATGCGTACTATCGCCGAAAGCAAGGGTGTCTCCGTCGCGCAAATCGCGCTGGCGTGGCTGCTGCATCAGAAAGCGGTGACCAGCGTCATCATTGGCGCGAAACGCGTTGAACAGCTGGACGACAATATCGCCGCGACCGGGATCCGACTGAGCGAAGACGAACTCAAGCAGCTTGATGCGGTGAGCGCACTGCCGCGCGAATACCCGGGCTGGATGCTGGAGCGGCAGGGTGAATATCGCCGCAATCAGCTCGTGCAACAATAACCTTCCTTGCCCCGGTAGTGCATCGCTAACCGGGGCTTTTTTTCCCGCATTGCTCACAAAAAACGATCCTCCCCTTTGATCCCCATTTCATCTTCGCCTATATGACTAGTCATGATATTTTAAATGACTAGTCATATAGGGAGAGAGCATGAACAATTCGCTGCCGGCCAATTTTTTATGGGGCAACTCGGTGTCAAGCATGCAGACAGAAGGCGCATGGAACGAGGGTGGGAAAGGGATGTCGGTGTACGACATTCGCGAAGCCGGGGAGAACGTCTCCGACTGGAAAGTCGCGACCGACTCCTACCACCGCTACCGGGAAGATTTCGACCTGATGCAGGATCTGGGCATGAACTGCTACCGCTTTCAGATCTCATGGAGCCGCGTCTGCCCGCAGGGCGACGGCGCGTTCAACGACGAGGGCATCGCGTTTTATGACCGTTTTATCGACGATCTGATCGCCCGCGGCATCGAGCCGATGATCTGCCTGTACCACTTCGATATGCCGCTGGCGCTGGCGCAGGAGTACAACGGCTTCAACGACCGCCGCGTGATGGAGGCCTTTATCCGCTACGGCAAAAAGATGATCGACTGCTATGGCGACCGCGTGAAGTACTGGCTGACCTTCAACGAGCAGAACATCTTCCATATGCCGGAAGCGTTCCGCATTTCCGGCTATATGCACGGCGACAAAACCCTGCGCGAGCTGTACGAGCTGCAGCATCATGCGATGGTGGCGCACATGGCGTTGACCGAATATCTGCACCAGACCAGACCCGGCCAGCTGATGGGCGGCATGCTGGCGCACCAGCTGATCTACCCGGCCACCTGCAAACCGCGCGATATCTTCTGCGCCCAGCAGTACGACGAATTCCTCAACCAGAACCTGCTGCGCGTCTTCGCAGGGCAGGGCTACAGCCCGGCGGTGATGGCGGTGGTGGAACAGGAAGGCTTTGGCGATATCTACCGCGCCGAGGATTTAGCGCTGCTGGCGCGCACCAGAAACGACTATATGGCCTTCAGCTACTACGCCAGCAAAACGCTGGACAGTGATGCGATCCCGGAAGGCACGCCGGTAAACTATTACCTGCTGCACGGCGAGAAAAACAACCCGTACCTGAAGGCCACCGAGTGGAACTGGCAGATCGATCCGCTGGGCTTTCGCACCATCATCACCCGCTACGCCAACGACTGGCGGATGCCGGTCTTCCCGATCGAAAACGGCATCGGGGTGATTGAGTCCTGGGACGGCATCAATCCGATCGAGGACACCTACCGCATCGACTACCACCGGGCGCATATCAATGCCATGAAGGAGGCGATGTTCGAGGACGGGGCAGAGGTGATCGGCTACCTCGGCTGGGGGTTAATCGACATTCTCAGCTCCCAGGGCGACATGCGTAAGCGTTACGGCGTGGTCTATGTCAACCGGGAAAACCACGACCTGAAAGACCTGAAGCGCGTGCCGAAGAAGAGCTACGCGTGGTTAAAACAGGTTATCCATACCAACGGACGCGAGATGTAAGCCGTACGCTGCCGGGCCGTTTTTGTGACTGATTGATGGGAACTATCCGCTATGTCTGAAACAAAAATAACACCGCACATGCAGTCTTTTGTCGATAAGTTTGTAGAGTTCTCGGCTCGCCTGGCTAATCAGGTGCACCTGCGCTCCCTGCGCGACGCCTTCGCCACGGTGATGCCCATTTTCATCCTCGCCGGTGTGGCGGTGCTGGTGAACAACGTGGTATTTCCGTGGATTTTTCACGGCGACACGCTCGCGCAGTTTAAGGTGTGGGGCGAGGCGATTATCAACGGCACGCTGAACATCGCCGCGCTGCTGCTGGCCCCGATGATTGCCTGGTCGCTGGCGCGCAACAAAGATTTCGACAATCCGGTCTCGGCAGTGGTTATCGCCGTCAGCAGCTTCATCATCATGATGCCGATGCGCCTGCAGATTACGCCCGTCGGCAGCGACGCCGCGGTGAACGTCACCCAGGTGCTGACGTTCGCCAATATCGGCTCAACCGGGATTTTCGCCGGGGTGCTGATCGGGCTGCTCTCAACGGAACTGTTTATCGCCATTTCGCGCCTGAAGGCGCTGCACATTTCCCTCGGGGAAAACGTGCCTCCGGCGGTGAGCAAATCCTTTACCGCGCTGATCCCGACTATCCTCACGCTCTCCCTGTTCGCGGTGCTGGCGGCGATACTGGCAAACGTGCTGCACACGGACCTGATCCATCTTATTACTACCTTTATCCAGCAGCCGCTGCGGCTGATCAACACCAGCCTGCCGGGGACGATTTTCATCTACAGCTTCGGTAACTTCCTGTTTACGCTGGGTATTCATCAGTCTGTCGTCAACAGCGTGGTGCTGGAGCCGTTCCTGCTGATCAACACCAACGAGAACATGCTGGCCTTCGCCAACGGTCAGCCCATCCCGCATATCATCAACAACATCTTCGTGCCGACGTTTGGCATGGTGGGCGGCACGGGCAGCACGATCTCGCTGCTGATTGCCATCTTTATCTTTTCCCGACAAAAGTCGGCGAAGCAGGTGGCGCGTCTGTCGCTGGCGCCGGGCCTGTTTAACATCAACGAGCCGGTGATTTTTGGCCTGCCGATCGTGTTTAACCTGCCGCTGATGATCCCGTTCGTGCTGCTGCCCGCCATCGGCATTTACTTCGCCTGGCTCTGTACCACGCTGGGGTTAATGTCGCGCTGCGTGGTGATGATCCCGTGGACCACGCCGCCCATTCTCAGCGCCTGGCTTGCCACGGCGGGGGACTGGCGGGCGGTGGTGGTGCAGTTGGCAATCATCGTATTTGGTGTATTCTTCTACCTGCCTTTCCTCAAGATTGCCGAGAGAGTGGCGTTGAAAAACAGCGGGATAGAAAACTAACTGAAAGGAAGGACGATGGCGGCGAAGTACATCACCATAGCGCGGGAAATTAAGAAACGCATTATCAGCCAGCAGTACGCCGCCAATGAACCCCTGCCGGACCAGTTTGCGCTGGCGGCGGAGTTCAGCACCAGCCGGATGACCATTCAGCAGGCGATGCGCCAGCTGATCGTCGAAGGTCTGGTCTATACCCGCCAGGGGCAGGGCACGTTCATCCGTAAAAACTTCCTTCAGCTCTCGCAGTGGGATCTCTCCGGCAGCGACTACTTTGGTGCGACCAAAACCTGGGAACATCTGGGCACGGTGACCAGCCGGGTGGTGCATTTCGAGCTGCGCTTCCCGAACGAAAAAGAGCAGGCGTCGCTGATGATTAACGCCGATGCGCCGATCTATGACTTCATTCGACTCCGTCTGCTGAACGGCGAACCGATGTCGCTGGATTCCACGGTGATGCCGATGAATCTGGTGCCGGGCCTGACGAAAAACCATCTTGAAGGGTCGGTGTTTCAGTACGTTCAGGAGACCCTGGCGCTGAAAATTATGGGGTCGTATCGGGTGGTGCGGGCGCTTAAGCCCAACGCGCTGGACAGGGAGCATCTGGTCTGCGAGCAGACCGATCCGGTGCTGGAAGTGGAGCAGGTGATTTATCTGGAGGACGGCACGCCGCTGGAGTATGCCCACTGCCACTATCGGTACGACCACGGTGGGATCGTGATCGTGAATAACGGATAAAAAAAAGCGGGCAACGAGGCCCGCTTTTTTAATGCTTCTCTGTCAGTTCAGACGCACCGGCATACCGGAGCGGTTCTGCACGGCCTGGTCAACAATCGCTGTTTCAACGTCTGGCTGAGACGTTACCGCCTGTACCGCGCTGTTCAGCGTAACAGGAACGACTTCGTTGTTGTTGATCTGGTCTTCGCTGGTGGACAGCGGGTTGTGCACTTCGATGTAGCGGCTGCCGTCTGGCTCAGAGGTCGCTTTCACCGGTTCGTTGATGAACTGCACGCGCGTACCGACCGGCACGTTTTCAAACAGGAATTTGATGTCGTCGTTACGCAGGCGCACGCAGCCGTGGCTTACGCGCAGGCCAATACCGAAGTTGGCGTTGGTACCGTGGATAGCGTACAGGCGGCCAATGTACAGCGCGTACAGACCCATTGGGTTATCCGGGCCTGCCGGTACAACGGCTGGCAGCGGTTCGCCCGCAGCGATGTATTCCGCGTGCATTTTGGCAGTCGGCGTCCAGGTTGGGCCCGCTTTCTTACGCTCAACTTTGGTGGTCCAGTTCATTGGGGTGTCTTTACCCAGCTGGCCGATACCGATTGGCAGCACGATAACGGTGTTGGTGCCTTTCGGGTAGTAATACAGACGCATTTCGGCGCTGTTAATCACGATACCTTCATGAACGGTATCCGGCAGGATCAGCTGCTGAGGAATATTCAGCACGGTACCCGCTTTCGGCAGATACGGGTCAACGCCCGGGTTCGCTTCCAGCATGTTAGACAGGCCCAGCTGGTACTGTGCAGCGAAATACTCCAGCGGCTGAGAGTTACCTTCTGGTACCGTCACAACCTGGTTCTGGCCTACCAGACGGCTACCGTCTGTTGGCAGGGGATACGTCACCGCAGACGCGGTCTTACAAAAACCTACTACGGCTAACGCCGCCGCTAAAAGCGTTGTTAATTTCATGTTCATGTTGTGCGAGGTATCTAAGCCATTCTGGCGATGAGTTGATAAGTCTGAATCTGTGATGGGAGCGCATTATATGTGCATTCCCGCTAACAGGGAATTCAGATGTGTACGAAATCACATTTTTTTCGATTTTGTTAAAGTTTAGTGGATTGCCGCAACACGGGATCTCAATTCGGAATTGTGGCATAATGCCGTGTTTATCACACTTTTCGCAGGAATCTCCCCGTGTTAGTTACCAGCAACGTCACTATGCAGTTTGGCAGTAAGCCGCTGTTCGAAAACATTTCCGTCAAATTTGGCGGCGGCAACCGTTACGGCCTGATTGGTGCCAACGGTAGCGGAAAATCCACCTTTATGAAGATCCTCGGCGGTGACCTGGAGCCAACGCTCGGCAACGTATCGCTCGACCCTAACGAGCGTATCGGTAAGCTGCGTCAGGATCAGTTCGCCTTCGAAGAGTTCACCGTGCTCGACACCGTGATCATGGGGCATGGGGAACTGTGGGAAGTGAAGCAGGAGCGCGATCGCATCTACGCGCTGGCCGAAATGAGCGAAGAAGACGGCTATAAAGTGGCCGATCTGGAAACGCAGTACGGTGAGATGGACGGTTACTCTGCAGAAGCGCGCGCGGGCGAGCTGCTGCTGGGCGTAGGCATTCCGGTTGAACAACATTACGGCCCGATGAGCGAAGTGGCGCCAGGCTGGAAGCTGCGCGTGCTGCTGGCACAGGCGCTGTTCTCTAACCCGGACATCCTGCTGCTCGACGAACCGACGAACAACCTGGACATCGACACCATCCGCTGGCTGGAGCAGACGCTGAACGATCGCGACAGCACCATGATCATCATCTCGCACGACCGTCACTTCCTGAACATGGTCTGTACGCACATGGCGGATCTGGACTACGGCGAGCTGCGCGTTTACCCGGGCAACTACGACGAGTACATGACGGCGGCTACCCAGGCGCGTGAACGTCTGCTGGCGGATAACGCCAAGAAGAAAGCGCAGATTGCTGACCTGCAGTCCTTCGTCAGCCGCTTTAGCGCCAACGCCTCTAAGTCGCGTCAGGCGACCTCGCGCGCGCGTCAGATTGATAAAATCAAGCTGGAAGAGGTTAAAGCCTCCAGCCGTCAGAACCCGTTCATCCGCTTCGAGCAGGACAAGAAGCTGTTCCGTAACGCGCTGGAAGTGGAAGCCCTTACCAAAGGCTTCGATGAAGGCCCGCTGTTTAAAAACTTCAACCTGCTGCTGGAAGTGGGCGAGAAGATTGCCATCCTCGGCGCCAACGGCGTGGGTAAATCCACCATGCTGAAAACCCTGGTCGGCGAACTGCAGCCGGACAACGGCACCGTGAAGTGGTCTGAAAACGCGCAGATTGGCTACTACGCGCAGGACCATGAGTACGAGTTCGAAAATGACCTGACCGTCTTTGACTGGATGAGCCAGTGGAAGCAGGAAGGCGACGACGAGCAGGCGGTACGCAGCATTCTGGGTCGTCTGCTGTTCAGCCAGGACGATATCAAAAAGCCGGCTAAGGTGCTCTCCGGTGGTGAGAAGGGCCGCATGCTGTTCGGCAAGCTGATGATGGAAAAACCAAACATCCTGGTGATGGACGAACCGACTAACCACCTGGACATGGAATCCATCGAATCTCTGAACATGGCGCTGGAGATGTATCAGGGTACCCTGATCTTCGTCTCTCACGACCGTGAGTTCGTCAGCTCGCTGGCGACCCGCGTGATCGAAATTACGCCAGAGCGCGTGGTGGACTTCACCGGTAACTATGAAGATTACCTGCGCAGTAAAGGTATCGACGGCTAATTTCCCGTCGTCTTTCACGCTGCAGATGCGTTGGCTTCACCTGTTCACCCCGGTCACTTACTTATGTAAGCTCCCGGGGATTCACAGGCTTGCCGCCTTCCTGCAGCGCGAAATACTTAGGGAAAGGGGGCGTGCCTTTATTCCCTCTCCCCCTGGGAGAGGGTTAGGGTGAGGGCATCGGGCCGCACTAGACCACCCACTCGCCCCCTTCGACCCCGTTCACCAGCAGCGTACGTTTTTCCCCTGCAGGCAGCGACACCTTAAGCGATTTCCACGCCGGACGATAATCCCCGCGCGCGTTAACCTTCAGGTTGATGGTTGCGCCGTCGCACACCATTTCCCACTCCACCCACAGCGCATTGCCGTTCTGGTAGCCCCAGCTTTCGCCGTCGTCTTCAAACAGCATTCCGGTGGTCGTGCCGACTCCCTTCACCGGGAACAGCTTCAGTTCACGGGTCGTATCTTTTTCGGCACTCACATGCGTGATGCGTTCGCTCAGCGGAAGACCGGCACCGGCGCGCACCAGCAGCGGCAGTTTTTCCAGCGGCGCGTCGAGGACGATCGACTGGCCGCCTGCATACCACGCGTGGGTGTAAAAATCATACCAGCCGGTGTCGTTATCCGGCAGCCAGACGCGTCGCTCGCGCAGCCCGGCTTCGACGACGCTGGCCACCAGCAGGTCGTGGCCCAGCAGGAAGTCATCGCACTCCTCAAACGTCTGCGCATCATGCTCGTGGTCGAGGAAGGTCGGGCGCAGCATCGGCTCGTCGTCGGCATGCGCCTGCCAGAGCAGGGTGTAGAGGTACGGCAGCAGGCGGTAGCGCAGCTCAACCGCACCGCGAATGGCTGGCGTGACGCCCGGGTACATCCACGGCTCGTTCACGGTGTGGTCATCGTTCCACGAGTGAATGGTAAAGCGCGGGTGCATCACGCCGTTCTGCACCCAGCGCACGAACAGCTCGGCGTCCGGTTTGTCGCCGGAGAAACCGCCGACGTCGTGACCGACGTTGAACAGACCAGACAGGCTCATGCCCAGACCCATGCGGATGTTATAGCGCAGGGTGTCCCAGCTGGTGCGGTTGTCGCCGCTCCAGGTCTGGACGTAGCGCTGCATCCCGGCGCAGCCGGAGCGGGAGATGAGATACGGACGTTTTTCCGGCGCGAAACGCTGCTGCGCTTCCAGCGAGGCGCGCATCATCAGCAGCGGCATCACCGGGCGAATGTGCTTGATGGCGATCTCCTTGCCGAAGCCAAAGCAGCGCGCTTCCCCGTCCCACACTTCATATTCGTTGTTGTCGTTCCAGGTAGAGTCGATGCCCATCTCCAGCAGCTGCGTGGTCACGCCGTTCTGCCACCACTGCACCGTCTGCGGGTTGGTAAAGTCGAGGTGCGAGCCTTCGTCATCCCAGAAGCTGGAACGTTCCGGTGCATCGGTTTCTGAATCGCGAATGAACAGGCCGCTCTCCGCCACTTCGTTATAGCGCGGATGGTCCTGCAGCAGGCACGGCTTGATGT
This sequence comes from Enterobacter cloacae complex sp. P16RS2, assembly GCF_014982155.1. Taxonomy (NCBI): domain Bacteria; kingdom Pseudomonadati; phylum Pseudomonadota; class Gammaproteobacteria; order Enterobacterales; family Enterobacteriaceae; genus Enterobacter; species Enterobacter cloacae complex sp. P16RS2. The sequence goes on from NZ_JADCKW010000007.1 coordinate 72,211, forward strand.
TTGCCGCCAGCTTCAGCCCCGCGTCGTGGAAGGCCTGGCTCATCACCTTCGGCTGCGGCACCTTGTCATAGTTCCAGTTAAAGACGTAGCGCTTGCCGTTGATAGAGGTATAGCCGGAGGAGAGCTGGAACGAGTCGCACGGGATGGCGTGCTCTTCGCACAGGCGGATGAAGTTCATCAGCTGGTTCTGGGCGTCCGGCGCGTCGGTGTAGTGCATGGTCGAGCCGCTGTAGCCCAGACTCCATTTCGGTCCGAACAGCGTTTTCCCGGTCAGGCGCACGAAGGCTTTGGTGACGTCCAGCACGCGCTTGCCGGTAAAGATGTAGTAATCGATATCGCCCGCTTCCGCCTGCCAGCGACGATAGGCGGTGTGGTAGTTGTCGATTTCGTTACCCAGATCCAGCCAGCAGCTGCTCAGGTTGTCGTAGAACAGGCCGTAGCTGACGTCGTCGCGGCGGGCGATAGTGAACGGAATATGCTTGTAGAGCGGGTCGGTGCTGGCCGCGTTATACCCCATTGCGTCGAGGTTGCGCATCTCATAGCGCTTGCCGTTGCGCTGCAGATTGCCCGCTTTTTCGCCCAGGCCGTAGAAACGCTCGTCTTTACGACGGCTGAGGTAGTGCGCCACGCCGTCGCCGTGGGCGTTCAGCAGGTAGGCGCTGGTGGGGCGGTCGTTGACCAGCGGCTGCCACTCGCCCGCCTCATTGCGGTAGTGCCACTCCAGCCACAGCGGCTGGTGCACGGTGACGCGCAGCTGTTCGGTTGCCACGGTTAACGTGTCGTCCTGCTGCGTCAGCGTCCAGGTCGGGCAGGTGAAGCCGCTGACATCGTCACGACGGCGACCTTCCCACGGCACGTCTTGTTCCGGGGCGATGCTCCAGGTGCGGTCCAGCGCCAGCTCGCCTTTGCGTTTGATCAGCACGCGGAACAGGTTCTCTTCCAGCACATACAGGCACAGACGGTGCTGGTTATCGACCAGCAGTTCCAGATGGTTTGCCGACTGCGTATCAAGGGTCCAGTTTTTCAGGGTTTTCATATGCAATACATCCACTATCAGGCGCGCTTGGCGCGACGTTCAGCAATAAATGCTACCAGGAAGAGAGCGCCAATCAGGTCAAAGAAGCCCATGGCGATAAAGAGCGGGTTAAAGCCGATTTTGTCGGCGGTCACACCGATTAACAGCGAGAACAGGAAGCTGGCGATCCACGCCGCCGAGCCGCGCATGCCGTTGACGGTCGCCATCTGGCCTTTGTCGAACGACTCCACGACCAGGGCGCTCAGCATGCAGGAGATGATCTGGTGCCCGAAGCCGCCGATGGAGATCAGCACGATGGTGATATACGGGTCGCGGGTAATGGCCACGATGCCCAGCGAGATCATCAGGAACGCGCCCGTCACGGAGCTGGCAACGACCGAGTTAACGCGCGAGCAGCCGAACAGACGGGTGTACAGACGCGTCAGGTAGCCACTCGCCACGCTGCCGAGGTCGGCGGCGAGGAACGGCAGCCAGGCAAACATCGCAATCTGCTTCAGGTCCATACCGTGCTCTTTGGCAAGGTACAGCGGCACCCAGAAGCTCAGCACCGCCCAGGCCGGTTCCGCCATAAAGGCCGGGATGGCGATACCGTAGAAGCGTTTGTTTTTCGAGACGGTTTTCAGCGCGGTCAGGAAGGGCAGTTTGACGGCAGGCGGTTCGTTATCCTGCTTGATAAACGCCAGCTCGTCCTTGCTCAGGTTCGGGTGCTGCTCCGGATTATGGTAGAACGCCCACCACAGGATCACCCACAGCAGCGCCAGCACGCCGGTAAACATGAACGCCCCCTGCCAGCCGAACGACGCGTGAGCGAAGTAAATGATAGGCGGAGCCAGCATCGCGCCGATAGAGAAGCCCACGCCCGCCCAGCCGGCGGCAACGGGTCGCTCTGATTTCGGGAACCATTCGCCGATGGTTTTGGCGTTCGCCGGGGTAGCCGCGGCCTCAGACGCACCCATAAAGAAGCGCAGAATAGCGAGGTGCAGCCAGCTTCCGGCGCCCGCATGGAAGATACACATCAGCGCCCAGATCCCGGCGCAGACCATAAAGCCAATCTTCAGGCCGATGACGTCAATCAGCCAGCCGCACAGGGGCTGGAAAATGGTATAGGCGATCTGGAACGCGCCGACGATCCAGGAGTATTGCTCGGTGGTGATCCCGAGGCTCTCTTTCAGTTCCGGGGCGAGGATCCCGAGTGAGTTACGGGTGATGTAGTTAACGGTGACGCCAAGTAAGAACAGCACCAGCACGTACCAGCGCAGGTTCTTGATGACGCGACCTGTTTTGCTTGTCGCTACGGTGTTATTGATGTCCTGACTCATTTTACTCTCCACAAGACGGACGGTAAGGGGACGGAGGTTCAGGTGTCACACGGATTTTTATGCCTTTGATTTCTATCCGTTTAAACTGCTTAAGTTGCTATACAACTAGTATGGAAGTTGTGTGACAAGTTCACCTTAAGGAAGAAAATGAGTGGGCAAAAGTGGATTTTGTGCAAAATTTCTCATAACTGACGTAAACCCTCTGGCATGATGGCTTTTATGTCAGCTATTACCTGACCAATACGCTATGAAAATTTTCTCATTTCGCAAATGGAGCCAGATCACAAAATGGACAAAAGTCTAAAAATCACCGAAATCGCGGCCCGGACGCAGCTCTCGATCAGCACCGTATCGCGGGTGCTGGCGGGAAAAGCGAATACCAGTGAAAAAGCGCGCGCGAAGGTGCTGGCGTGCGCGCGGGAGCTGGGGGTGATGGACGGCATGGCGGCAGGGCGTCTGCTGCTTAACAGCCTGGTGGTTTTTGCCCCGCAGCGGGCGTTTGACGAGCGGTCCGACATCTTTTACTACCGCGTGATCCAGAGCGTGAGTAAAGGCCTGGCGTCCCACGATGTGCGCCTTCGCTACTGCGCGCTGGAGGAGAACGACAGCGACGCCCAGCTGTTTCTGGCACGCATGAACGAAGCGGACACCCAGGCGGCAATCCTTCTTGGCATTGACGATCCCCATATCCACGATCTGGCGGTGGACGTCGGTAAACCCTGCATGCTGATTAACTGCCGCGACCGGCACATGCGTCTGCCTGCCGTCGCGCCGGACCATCGCGCCATCGGCGAGCGGGCGGCGGAATATCTGTTCGAAATGGGACACCGTGAGGTGATGAACGTGCTGTGCCTGCGCCGCTACACCATGGAGCTGCGCCTGGCGGGGATCCGCGACGCGTGGCAATCTCACAATCTGAAATTCAACGATAAACGCGATCTGCTGGTGGTGCCCAGCTTCAGCGCGCGCGAAACGGAACAGATGGTCAGCAGCTGGCTCAGTGAAGTGCAGGGGAAGGATTTACCTACCGCGTTCCTGGTCGGCGGCGACTTTATGGCGGCGGGCACCATTAGCGCATTACAAAACCACGGCCTGCGCGTGCCGCAGGACGTGTCGGTGATGAGCATTGATGGCTTTAACCTGGCGGCGATTCAGGATGTTCCATTAACGGCGGTGCACGTTCCGCGCGATGAGCTGGGAACCGAAGCGGTATATATGCTCCAGCAGCGGCTTATGCGCCCGGACGCGCCGGTCGGGACGTTACTGCTTAACGGCACGCTGGCCGTGCGGGAATCGGTACGGCGGATACGTCAGGGGAAACGACGCACCGCCGTGGAGCGGGAAGGGCTGTACGACAGTTAAACCATGCCCAGCGCGCGCTTGCCGTGGATGTTGAGATCGTTCACGGTAAAGCGATCCTGCCAACTCTTTTCATAATCCTCGCGCGGGAAGTCTCCCGGCGACGCGCCGGTTTCCAGCGCTTCCTTGACCTTCTTCGCGTACGCGAGGTTTTTCTCGCACATCGGCGCGGCAGGGATGTACATCACGTTGCCCCACCCCTGCTGATTTTCCACCGGCGCGACGGAGTGGATCACATCGCAGTGCCACCACACGGAATCGCCCGCGTCGAGTGCCGGAATGCTGCTTAATGCCTCGATGAGCAGCGGGTGCCACTTCTCGGAAACCGGCAGCACGCGCCCCGGCGCCACGCCGCACAGCTCGTCTTCCGGCACGTCGTCCAGCAGCGGACGCAGAAGAATGTAAGCCATCGCTTCCGGGATCGGCACCACGTGCAGCAGGCCCTGGCCCGGGATCATATCCGACAGCGCCGTCCAGCCCTGGAAGGTGCGGAATACCGAGCATTTGGTGGTGTTATCGACGGTGTACTCTTCCACTTCGGTACGGTGCGCGGCGTTCCACGGATCGTACTTATCGACGTTGCCGTCAAACACGCGGGCAAACACCTGTTGATAAGCCGGAAGCAGCCAGCGCTCCAGCGCGCCGGAGTCGGTATGCGCGCCCAGCCCTTTCGAGGTCGTTCCCGGCGGGCGGCGGCGGATACGGTCCGGGTAAATCACGCTCACGTCCGGGTTGAACCACTGCTTGCCGTTGCTCTCGAATGTCCATAAACGATTCAGGAACGACTGCACCTGCGCCATCTCTTCGCTTTGGCGCGCCTGCATCTGCGCCTGCGACCAGTAAATCGGGTAAATCTCCGGACGGGAGGCCGTCAGGGTGCCGAAGAAGTTATCGCCCGGGCCTTTGTAGACCTCATCAAACTTATTCAGATCGAGGTAGTCGAGCATCGACTGATCCCACGCCAGCGCCTGCTTGCGCGGGAAATGACCTTTAATCACCGCGCAGCCGCGGCGTTTAACGGCCTCGCGCTGTGCGTCGGTAATCGTGCCGTTTTTCACATCCGCAAACGGAATCACCGGCCAGACGGATTCGCCTTTGTTCTTAAGCGCGTTGATTTCCGCCACGCGGGTGGCAATTTTGTCGCTGAGCTTATTAAACACCGCCTGCACGTCGCCGATCTGCGCGCGCAGCTCACGTTTTAACTGGCGGATTGCCGCTTTGTGGTCCGCTGGTAAGGTTTCACTGGTAAAGGTCATAACTGCCTCGCATCTTTCATTCGAAAGTAAAAGTGTCTGCAAGTGATACTTTAAGTTAAAAATAAGTTAATGCAAGTTTAAAAACTTGACGCAAGCCACAGGTCGGAAAAAGAGTGAGAGGCCGGAGCGACGCTCCGGCGAGGAAAGGATCAGAGGTCGAACGGGGAATGGTTGTCGAGCACGGCCTGAATGACGTTCAGCGCGCCCTGATGGTTGTTGTCGTCTGTGCCGTAGCGGCTGATTTCTTTGATGCTCTCTGCCGCGTTGCCCATCGCAAAGGAATATTTCACCAGCTTCAGCATCTCGGCATCGTTGCCGCTGTCACCAATGGCCACGCACTCCTGCGGGGAGATTTTCCAGCGTTTCAGCAGACGACTGATGCCGTTGGCCTTGTGCAGGCCGGGGATAATCAAATCGACAAAGCCAAAGCCGCTGGTGACCGGCTTCATGATGCCGTCCAGGGAGACGTGCAGTTTATCCACCAGATTAGGGATATCGCTGTCCGGCAGGTTCAGGGAGAATTTAAACAGTACGTCGTCAATTTCGCGGTAATCGCTGATGCGCTTTAAGCGGTGATAGTGCTTTGACATCAGCGCCACGAACGCGTCCGGGGCTTTATCGCTCACGTACGCGCTCTCCAGCCCGCAGGCCACGAAGTTCAGCCCTTTATCTTTCAGCAGTTCGCCAATCACGATTTGCGATTCATGACGCGTCAGCTCGCCGTGGAAAATCTGTTCGCCGCGATCGAACACCAGCGCGCCGTTTTCCGCCACGAAGGAGATCCGGTCTTTCAGCTCCGGAAAGAAGGAGATGAGCTGGTAATACTGGTTGCCGCTGGCGACAACGAATTCAATGTCGCGGGCTTTAAGCTGTTCAAACTGTGCCTGGAAGCGGTCACGATCGTACTGCTTGGCATCATCAAGGAAAGTTCCGTCCATATCGGTGACGATAACTTTAACGGTCATACTGTGCTCCTGGGTCACTGCGTTTTGAAACATTCTAATAACAAGGTGACGGGGAGCACAAATTTAATTTCATTCGAAAGTAAAAGTAAAACGGCAACCGAGGTCGCCGTTGTTAGTGTTTTCTCCCTCTCCCTGTGGGAGAGGGTCGGGGTGAGGGGACATGCCGTTACAGCGTGTGCTCAGTACGGGCGATAATATCGTCCTGCGCATCCGGCGACAGGGCGGTGAAGAACGCCGAGTAGCCCGCGACGCGCACCACGAGATCGCGATACTGGTCAGGATGTTTCTTCGCTTCCAGCAGCGTTTCGCGCGAGACGATGTTGTACTGAATATGCCAGCCTTTATGCACCTCGAAGAAGGTGCGCAGCAGCACCATCAGCTTCTGGCGATCGCTGTCGTTTTCCAGCGTCGACGGGTTCAGCTTCTGGTTAAGCAGCACGCCGCCGAGAATCGCTTCCGTCGGCAGTTTACCCACCGAGCCAATTACCGCCGTCGGGCCGAGGTGGTCCGTACCGGAGGCCGGGCTTGCTCCTTCCGCCAGCGGGGTGTGCGCCTTACGTCCGTCCGGAGTGGCCATCGTTGCCGCGCCAAACGGCACGTTCGCGGAAATGGAAGAGGTGCCCGCGTAGTAGTTACCGCCAATCGGGCCGCGGCCGTGGCGCGGGTTGTGGTACTGCTTCAGCTCTTCGATGTAGGTCTGATAGGCGCGCGTCAGCAGCATGTCCACGCTGTCGTCGTCGTTGCCGTACTTCGGCGCGCCGTTAATCAGGCGCTGGCGCAGCTGCTCGTGGGTCAGCCCGTCGAAGTCATCCGCCAGCGCCGCCGCCAGCTGCTGCTGACCGATAGTGCCCTGCTCGAACACCAGCTTCTTCACCGCAGCCAGGCTGTTGCCGAGGTTAGCGATACCCACCTGCAGGCCGGAGACCCAGTCGTACTTCGCGCCGCCCTGCTTGATGCTTTTCGCGCGTTCGATGCAGTCGTCCACCAGCGCCGAGCAGAGAATATCGTGGACGTTCTCTTCCAGCATGGTATCCACCACGTACTCAATCTCGATGGATTTGCGGGTGTAGTAGCGGATCTGGCTGTCCCACGCCGCCATCACTTCGTCGAAGTTGTCGAAGTTACCGGCGGAGAGCGCTTTCTCCTGCGGCAGGAACACCTTGCCGCTGGTGGCGTCGCGCCCGCCTTCCAGCGCGGCCAGCATCACGCGGGCGAAGTTGATAAAGCTCATGCCGGTGCAGCGATAGCCCCATTTGCCGCCCACCGCAGTTTCGATACAGCCGATGGCCGCGTAGTCGTAGGCGTCGTCTCGTTCAACGCCGAGCTTGATGAATTCCGGAATGACGATTTCATCGTTGTTGAACGCGGGCATCCCGAAGCCGCAGCGGATCACCTGCACGCAGGCATCGAGGAAGTCGTTGCTCATGCCCGCGTGGTAACGCACGCTCAGGTTTGGCTGGGTGGATCGCAGGCGACCGCAGGACTCCAGAATCGCGTAGGAGAGCGGGTTCACCGCGTCCATCGGCTCACCGTTGACCAGCTTCTGGCCGCCGATGGTGACGTTCTGGTACAGCGGGCTACCGGCGGAAGCCTTGGAGTGCGAGCCGGAGCGGATCTTGTTCACTTCCAGCAGCTTCAGCCAGCAGCTGTGGAGCAGCTCGATGGCGTGCTCGCGATCCAGGCTCTGGTTCAGCTCCACGTCGCGGCGGTAGTACGGATAGAGATACTGGTCCATACGCGCGAAGGAGACGGAATGGCCGTTGGACTCAATCTGCAGGATCAGCTGAATGAAGTAGCACAGCTGCAGCGCCTGCCAGAAGGTTTTTGGCGGCTCGTGGGCAATCACGTCGCAGTTTTCCGCCATCGCCAGCAGCTCGTCGCGGCGGCTTTCGCGGGTTTCGGTGGACGCCATTTCACGCGCCAGATTGGCAAAGCGTTTGATATGCAGGCTTACGGCTTCCAGCACGATATCGATCGCCTTCAGGAACTGGTCGCCGTGCAGGTCTTCCAGCACCGTCAGGTTGATGCGCGTGCGGCGCTCGGCCACCTTAGCGCGCAGGCCGTCGAGGCCTTTCTCCAGCACCAGCGGGAAGTTGACCGCCAGGTGCGCGTCGCCGGAGGTCATGTTGCCTTCGGCTTTGATAATGCCGGTTTCCAGCAGGCCTTTCTGCTCGTCGGTGAACATGCCGTAGCATCGGTCCTGCACCGTCTGGCCGCGCCACCACGGGCAGATCTCATGCAACACGCGCTTGTTCTCTTCGCTCACCGCAAAGCCCGCGCCCGGGCGGTCCGCCAGATCGTCGATCTCTTTCTCAATCCAGGAGACGGTGTATTCCGGGAAAATCGGCGCGGCGCGCACTTCGCTTGCCTGGTTACCGATGATCAGCTCGTCGTGTTTGATCCAGATGGTGCGTTCCGCCAGGTGATGCGCCAGCGCCAGGGCGCGGCGTACCGGGATCGGCTTGTCCATGTGCTGCTGGTACATTTCGGTGTAATGCTGGGCGCGCTCGGTACAGACCGGCGGCTTGACGATATGCACCAGGGCCATTTTGTGCGCCTTAATGCGCTCGCTGAGGGTGTTGAGATTCAGGGTTGTCATAGGTTTATCCTCGTAAGGTCGCGGTTAACCCTTTCTGGCAGGCGTACTGCTGCACGAAGTCCAGCAGGGCAGGGTTATCCAGCGGTTTGTCAGGGGCAGAGTAGGGTTGGCCGAGCAGGGTGTATTTGTTCATGCCCAGCGTGTGATACGGCAGAAAATGAATATCGTCGACGCCGAGCTCGTCGGCAGCGAAGTTGGTAATGGCGGTTATGGACGCTTCGTCAGCGTTAAAGCCCTGGATCAGCGGCACGCGAATGGTGATTTTTTTCCCGGCGGCGGCAAGACGTTTCAGGTTATCCTGGATCCGCTTAGCCGAACCGTCCGTCCACTGTTTGAACACCTCACCGTCGACGTGCTTCAGGTCGGCGAGGAACAGATCGACGTAGGGTAATGATGGCTCGATGTAATGCCACGGCACGTGAAGGCAGGTTTCCACGGCGGTGTGGATCCCCTGTTCGTGGCTGGCTTTAAACAGGGCGTGCGCCAGCTCAGGGTTCATAAACGGTTCGCCGCCGGAGAGGGTGATCCCGCCGCCGCTACGATCGTAGAAGGGTTTGTCGCGCAGTACAGTCGCCATGATCTCCTCGACCTGCTGCTCTTCACCGCAGACGGTCAGCGCCTGCGTCGGGCAGCAGTCGGTAAGGGCGTTGAGCGCGGCTTCATCAAGCTTCTCGCGGTGGATAGCCAGGCTATTCAGCGCGCGTTCGATGCAGCCCGGTGCCGCCTGCTGGCACAGGTCACAGCCGTCCAGGCACAGGCGCGCGTCAAACAGCACGTCCCGGCTGCGGGAGCGGCTTTCCGGGTTCTGACACCAGCGACAGCCCAGCGAGCAGCCTTTCAGGAACACCACGGTTCGAATACCGGGGCCGTCGTGGGTAGAGTAACGCTGAATATTGAAGATCATGATTTCGCCTCTCGTGTTGCACATGAAGATTAAATTACTTTCGAATGAAAATTATCTTGATGCAGGTCAACTACTGAACAGGTTTTATCGTGATAGGGTAAGTGCAGGCTAATTTTGAGGGTGACATCATGGAACTTTATCTCGACACATCTGACGTTGCGGCAGTCAAAAAGCTGGCGCGTATCTTCCCGCTGGCGGGCGTGACCACCAACCCAAGCATTGTGGCGGCAGGTAAAACGCCGCTGGACGAGCTGCTGCCGGCGCTGCACGACGCGCTGGGCGGTAAAGGCCGTCTGTTCGCCCAGGTGATGGCGACCACCGCCGAAGGGATGGTGGAGGACGCGCGTAAGCTGCGCGCCATCATTAACGACCTGGTAGTAAAAGTGCCGGTGACCGCCGAAGGGCTGGCGGCGATCAAGATGCTGAAAGCGGAAGGGATCCCGACGCTGGGTACGGCGGTTTACGGTTCTGCGCAGGGGATGCTCTCCGCGCTGGCGGGTGCAGAGTATGTGGCGCCTTACGTTAACCGCGTGGACGCGCAGGGCGGGGACGGGATCCAGACCGTGGTTGAACTGCAGCAGCTGCTGACGCTGCACGCCCCGCAGTCAAAGGTGCTGGCCGCGAGCTTCAAAACGCCGCGTCAGGCGCTGGACTGCCTGCTGGCAGGCTGCGAGTCAATCACGCTGCCGCTGGACGTGGCGCAGCAGTTTATTACCTCTCCGGCCGTGGATGCGGCGATTGTGAAGTTTGAGCAGGACTGGCAGGGGGCGTTTGGACGGACGTCGATCTGACGGGTGCGGCCTGATGCCCTCACCCCAACCCTCTCCCACAGGGAGAGGGAGCAAACACGAAAACGGCAACCTGAAGGTTGCCGTTTGCTTTAACCTCCGCAAACCTCACACCCCGGGTTACGCATCAGCTTCATCTCGCGGAACTGGCAGGTCATCGCGTCATACATCACAATTTTCCCCGCGGCTGGCGTGCCGTAGCGCGCCAGCACCTTGATCGCTTCCATCGCCTGCAGGGAGCCAATCACGCCGACCAGCGGCGCCATCACGCCCGCTTCAACGCAGGTCAGCGCGTTCTCGCCGAACAGACGGCTCAGGCAGCGGTAGCAGGGTTCACCTTCCGCGTACGTGAAGACGCTGATTTGCCCCTCCATGCGGATCGCCGCGCCGGAGATCAGCGGGATTTTGTGGGCAAAGCAGCCCGCGTTCAGCTGGTTACGGACGGCGACGTTATCGGTGCAGTCCAGCACCAGGTCATGCTGCGCAATCTGCGCGGACAGCGCCACGTCATCCAGCATCGCGTCAATCAGGGTGAACTGAACGTTGGGGTTGATTCGTACCAATGCCGTGCGGGCAGAGTCCACCTTCGGCTGACCAACCGTCGCGTCGCTGTGCAGCGTCTGGCGCTGCAGGTTAGATACCGACACGGTATCAAAATCCAGCAGCGTCATTCTGCCAACGCCCGCCGCCGCAAGATACTGCGCGGCGGCGCAGCCAAGACCGCCGAGCCCGACAACCAGCACGCTTGCTGCTTTAAGCGCTTCCTGGCCCTCAAAGTCAAACCCGCGCAGCACAATCTGGCGGTTGTAGCGCATCATCTCCGGGTCGCTCAGCTCCACCGTCATGTCAACCTCCGAACAGATGGTTAAAACTTTCAACCTCAACCCATTCGCCTGCTTCCACATTGCCGCGCTCGCGCTCCAGGACGATAAAGCAGTTGCCCTGGCTGAAGGAGCTGAAAATGTGTGAGCCCTGGTGCCCGGTGGTGCTCACTTCGAGCTCTCCGTCCGCGTTGCGCGCCAGAATGCCGCGCTGGAAATCGAGACGACCCGGCGATTTTTTCAGGCCCGTGGCGGCGCGCACGCGCTGGCGTTCCGGCAGCGGGCTGGCGCTGTTGCCTGAAAGCTTCGCCAGCAGCGGGATCACCAGCTGGTAGAAGGTGAGAGCCGCCGAGACCGGATTCCCCGGCAGGCCGCAGAACCAGCCGTGAGTGAGCTTGCCAAACGCGAACGGTTTTCCCGGCTTGATGGCCAGCTTCCAGAAGGCGATTTCCCCCAGCTCTTCGAGGATGGTTTTGGTGTAATCCGCTTCGCCCACGGAGACGCCGCCGGAGCTGATGACCACGTCGGCAGCGTTATCCGCCTCGATAAACGCGGCGCGCAGTTTTTCCGGATCGTCAGGAATAATGCCGAGGTTAATCACCTCGCAGCCCAGCTGCTCCAGCATCAGATGTACCGCGAGGCGGTTGGTGTCGTAAATCTGACCGTCCTGCAGCGGCTGGCCCGGAAGCTGAAGTTCGTCGCCGGTGGAGAAAACGGCAACGCGCACTTTACGGATAACGTCGATTTCAGCCACGCCGAGCGACGCCAGCACCGGCAGTTCACCTACCGTCAGCTTCTGTCCGGCGGCAAAGACCGTTGCGCCAAGCGTGATATCTTCGCCCGTGCGGCGGATGTTCTGGCCCGCTTTAACGTTCGCAGTAAAACGCACGCCGTCGTCGGTCTGTTCGGTCTCTTCCTGCATCACAACGGCGTCGCAGCCGGCCGGAACCGGCGCGCCGGTCATGATGCGCACGCAGGTGCCCGCAGGCCATTCACCGCTAAACGGCTGGCCCGCAAAGGCTTTACCCGCCACCGGCAGGGCGTTACCCGTCTGGAGATCCGCCAGGCGTACCGCGTAACCGTCCATCGCGGAATTATCAAACCCCGGCACGTTAAGCGGAGAGACGATATCGCGCGCGGCAATACGGCCAAAACAGCGCACGAGGGGCAGCGTCTCAACGTCATGCAGCGGGGAAACTCGGTCAAGCATCTGCGTGAGTGCCGTCTCAAGCGGCATCAGTCCGGCGGTAAAATCCATGGTGGGCTCCTGCGGAGTAACAACGAAAGCGCTCATTATGGCAGAAAAGTGCGGCTAACTGTATGACCCGACGGGTGTACGCTTTACATCACAGTTACGTCTTTCTATATTCAAAAATCATCTGAAGTTTCATCGACGATAATGATATTTATAGAAAAAGCCGCAAATCAGGCTAACGGGTGATGCGAATGGTTAATGCGGTAATCGCAATTCATGGTGGCGCCGGGGCAATCACCCGAGCACAGCTCAGTCCCGAGCAGGAAAAGCGCTATATCGACGCGCTGTACGCCATTGTGGAAACGGGTCAGAAAATGCTCGAAGCGGGCGAAAGCGCGCTGGACGTGGTCACCGAGGCGGTGCGCCTGCTGGAAGAGTGTCCGTTATTTAATGCGGGGATCGGTTCGGTCTTTACCCGGGATGAAACGCACGAGCTGGATGCCTGCGTGATGGACGGCGTCACCCTGAAAGCGGGCGCCGTGGCGGGCGTGAGTCATCTGCGCAATCCGGTGCTGGCGGCGCGTCTGGTGATGGAGGCGAGTCCGCACGTGCTGCTGACGGGGGCCGGGGCAGAGGCGTTTGCCTTCGAGCACGGGATGGAACCGGTATCGGCGGATCTGTTTTCCACGGAGGAGCGCTACCAGCAGCTGCTGGAAGCCCGTTCGGCGGGCATGACGCAGCTTGACCATACAGCGCCGCTCGATGAAACCACCAAAATGGGCACGGTCGGCGCGGTGGCGCTGGATAAGGCCGGAAACCTCGCGGCGGCGACCTCAACGGGCGGGATGACCAACAAGCTGCCCGGGCGCGTCGGCGATAGCCCGCTGCCGGGCGCCGGCTGCTACGCCAATAACGCGACGGCGGCGGTGTCGTGTACCGGAACCGGGGAAGTGTTTATCCGCGCCCTCGCGGCCTACGACATCACCGCGCTGATGGATTACGGCGGTTTAAGCCTCAGCGAAGCCTGCGAGCGCGTGGTAATGGAAAAACTCCCCGCGCTTGGCGGCGTCGGCGGGCTCATTGCGGTGGATCGTGAGGGCAACGTGGCTTTGCCGTTCAACAGTGAAGGCATGTATCGCGCCTGGGGTTATGCCGGTGATGAACCGAGCACGGGCATCTATCGTGAATAAGGGGGCAGCGCGTGCCGCACAGTGAAGAACTGGACAACCGCGAAGTGCTGGCTGTCCATCAGCTCAATATTGCGTTTCAGGAAGAGCGGCAGTTCATCCCCGCAGTACAGAATTTATCGTTCACGCTCAGGCGCGGCGAGACGCTGGCGATTGTTGGCGAGTCCGGCTCCGGTAAATCGGTCACCGCGCTGGCGCTGATGCGTCTGCTGGAACAGACGGGCGGGCAAATCAGCAGCGAGAAAATGCTCCTGCGCCGCCGTAACCGTCAGGTCATTGATTTAAATGAGCTGAGCGGTTCGCAGATGCAGGGCGTGCGCGGGGCGGATATTGCGATGATCTTCCAGGAGCCGATGACCTCCCTGAACCCGGTTTTCCCGGTCGGGGAACAAATCGCCGAGTCCATCCGCCTGCATCAGGGGCTGAGCGGCGATGAAGCGCTCAAAGAGGCCCGACGGATGCTGGAGCTGGTGCGCATTCCGGAGGCGCAGGCCATTCTGGGTCGCTACCCGCATCAGCTTTCCGGCGGCATGCGTCAGCGGGTGATGATTGCCATGGCGCTCTCGTGCCGTCCGGCGGTGCTGATAGCCGATGAACCGACGACGGCGCTGGACGTGACGATTCAGGCGCAGATCCTGCAGCTCATCAAAGTGCTGCAGCAGGAGATGGAGATGGGGGTGATTTTCATCACCCACGATATGGGCGTAGTCGCCGATATCGCCGATCGGATGCTGGTGATGCACAAGGGCAGCGCGGTGGAAACCGGCCCGGTCGAGCAGATTTTTCACGCGCCCGTGCATCCTTACACCAAAGCGCTGCTGGCGGCGGTTCCGCGCCTGGGGGCGATGAACGGCAGCGATTTGCCGCGCCGCTTCCCCCTGATTTCTCTTGAGGCGTCTGAGCAGCAGGAGGATGAGCCCGAGCAGGACACCGTGGTGCCGGGTAAGCCCATTCTGGAAGTGCGCGATCTGGTCACCCGTTTTCCGCTGCGCAGCGGCATACTGAACCGCGTTAAGCGCGAAGTGCACGCGGTGGAAAACGTCAGCTTCGATCTCTGGCCGGGCGAAACGCTGGCGCTGGTGGGAGAGTCCGGCTGCGGTAAATCCACCACCGGGCGCGCGTTGCTCCGTCTGGTGGAATCACAGGAAGGCAGCATTACCTTTAACGGCGAGCGCATTGATACCCTTCCGGACAGCAAGCTGCAGGCGGTGCGGCGGGATATTCAGTTTATTTTCCAGGACCCGTATGCCTCTCTCGATCCGCGCCACACGGTGGGGTATTCGATCATGGAGCCGCTGCGGGTGCATAACCTGCTCGACGGCGAAGCGGCCCAGCGCCGCGTGGCCTGGCTGCTGGAGCGCGTCGGCCTGAAGCCGGAGCACGCCTGGCGTTATCCGCACGAGTTTTCCGGCGGACAGCGGCAGCGTATCTGCATCGCCCGCGCGCTGGCGCTGAACCCGAAAGTGGTGATTGCCGATGAGTCCGTCTCGGCGCTGGATGTCTCTATCCGGGCGCAAATCATCAACTTACTGCTGGATTTACAGCGGGATATGGGCATTGCCTTCCTGTTTATCTCGCACGATATGGCGGTGGTCGAGCGCATCAGCCATCGCGTGGCAGTGATGTTTATGGGGCAGATCGTGGAGATTGGTCCGCGAAGGGCGGTGTTTGAGAACCCGCAGCATCCGTACACCCGCAAGCTTATCGCGGCGGTCCCGGTTGCCGATCCCGCGCATCGTCACGGCCAGCGCGTGCTGCTCCAGGATGAAATGCCGGGCAATATTCATAAACGCGGCGAGGCCGTGGAGCGCGTGACGCTGCGCGAGGTCGGGCCGGGTCATTTCGTCGCTCCCCCGCGTCAGGACAACGCTTTTTCGCGGTTATAACTTACAACAGGCAGGAGAACACAATGGTTACATTTGTAGCGCGTAGATGGTTGTTAGCCGCGAGCGTGACGGCAGCCCTGGCCGCTGCCCCCGCGTTCGCTGCCAAAGACGTGGTGGTCGCCGTCGGCTCGAATTTCACCACGCTCGATCCGTATGACGCTAACGACACGCTCTCTCAGGCGGTGGCGAAATCGTTCTATCAGGGCCTGTTTGGCCTCGATAAAGAGATGAAGCTCAAAAACGTGCTTGCGGGGGGGTATACCGTGTCCGACGACGGGATGGTGTATACCATCAAGCTCAGGACCGGCGTGAAGTTCCAGGACGGGACAGACTTCAATGCGGAGGCGGTGAAGGTTAACCTGGACCGCGCCAGCAATCCGGAAAATAGCCTCAAGCGCTATAACCTGTATAAAAATATCGCCAGCACCGAGGTGGTCGACCCGGCGACGGTCAAAATCACCCTGAAAGAGCCGTTCTCCGCGTTTATCAATATTCTGGCGCATCCGGCAACGGCGATGATTTCCCCTGCCGCACTGAAAAAATACGGCAAGGAGATCGGCTTCCACCCTGTTGGCACCGGCCCTTATGAACTGCTCACCTGGAATCAGACCGATTTTGTGAAGGTGAAGAAATTCGCGGGCTACTGGCAGAAAGGGCTGCCGAAGCTGGACACCATCACCTGGCGCCCGGTGGTGGACAACAACACCCGCGCGGCGATGCTGCAAACCGGCGAGGCGCAGTTTGCCTTCCCGATCCCGTATGAGCAGGCCGCTATTTTGCAGAAAAACAGTAAGCTGGAGCTGGTCGCCAGCCCGTCGATCATGCAGCGCTACATCAGCATGAACGTCACGCAAAAGCCGTTCGATAACCCGAAGGTGCGTGAGGCCATCAACTACGCCATTAACCGTCAGGCGCTGGTGAAGGTCGCTTTTGCGGGCTATGCCACCCCGGCCACCGGCGTGCTGCCGCCGGCTATTGCGTATGCGCAAAGCTATCAGCCGTGGCCGTACGATCCGGCTAAAGCGCGCGAGCTGCTGAAAGAGGCGGGCTTCCCGAACGGCTTCAGCACCACGCTGTGGTCTTCGCATAATCACAGTACCGCCCAGAAGGTGCTGCAGTTTACCCAGCAGCAGCTGGCGCAGGTGGGTATCAAGGTACAGGTGACCGCGATGGATGCCGGACAGCGTGCGGCAGAAGTGGAGGGGAAAGGGCAAAAAGAGAGCGGCGTGCGGATGTTCTACACCGGCTGGTCAGCCTCGACCGGTGAAGCTGACTGGGCGCTGTCGCCGCTGTTTGCCTCGCAAAACTGGCCGCCAACCCTGTTCAACACCGCGTTTTACAGCAACCCGCAGGTGGACAAAGACCTGGCCGATGCCCTGAAAACCACCAGACCGGAAGAGAAGGCGCGCCTCTACAAAGACGCGCAGGATATTATCTGGAAAGAGTCACCGTGGGTGCCGCTGGTGGTGGAGAAACTGGTGTCAGCCCATAACAAAGCGTTGACCGGGTTCTACATCATGCCGGACACGGGCTTTAGCTTTGACGATGCGGATTTAAAATAAACCTCATGCTGAATTATGTTTGTAAACGCCTGCTGGGGCTTATTCCGACGCTGCTGATTGTGGCGGTTCTGGTATTTCTGTTTGTCCATATGCTGCCGGGCGATCCGGCGCGTCTGGTTGCCGGGCCTGAAGCGGATGCTACCGTCATTGACCTGGTGCGTAAGCAGCTTGGCCTCGACCAGCCGCTGTATATGCAGTTCATCCATTACATTTGCAATGTTCTGCAGGGCGATTTTGGTATCTCGATGGTGTCGCGCCGTCCGGTGTCGGAGGAGATTGCCAGCCGCTTTATGCCGACGTTCTGGTTAACGATAGCCAGCATGAGCTGGGCGGTCGTGTTTGGGCTTGGTGCCGGGATTATCGCGGCCGTCTGGCGCAACCGCTGGCCGGACAAGCTCGGCATGGCGCTGGCGGTGACCGGCATCTCCTTCCCGGCGTTCGCGCTGGGGATGCTGCTGATGCAGATCTTCTCCGTCGAACTGGGCTGGCTGCCGACCGTCGGGGCCGATACCTGGAAGCACTATATCCTGCCTTCCATGACGCTGGGGGCTGCCGTTTCGGCGGTAATGGCCCGCTTTACCCGCGCCTCGTTCGTTGACGTGCTGAGCGAAGATTATATTCGCACCGCGCGGGCGAAAGGGGTCAGCGAGAAGTGGGTCATTCTCAAGCACGGGTTTCGCAATGCGATGATCCCGGTGGTGACGATGATGGGGCTCCAGTTTGGCTTCCTGCTCGGCGGCTCGATCGTCGTGGAAAAGGTCTTCAACTGGCCGGGACTGGGACGCCTGCTGGTCGACTCCGTCGAGATGCGCGACTACCCGGTGATTCAGGCGGAAGTTCTGCTTTTCTCGCTGGAGTTTATTCTTATCAACTTAGTGGTGGACGTGCTCTACGCCGCCATTAACCCGGCCATCAGGTACAAGTAAGATGCGATTGTTGAACTGGCGACGTCAGGCTGTTTTAAACGCCATGCCGGGGCTCAAACCGGACCACATCCGCACCCCGTGGTCTGAATTCTGGCGGCGTTTCCGCCGTCAGCCGGTCGCGATGACGGCGGGGCTGTTCGTGCTGCTGCTGATTGTGGTGGCGATCGTGGCGCCGTGGGTGGCGCCGTTTGATGCGGAAAATTATTTTGACTACGACCGCCTGAACGACGGGCCCTCGATGCTCCACTGGTTCGGCGTTGACTCACTCGGGCGCGATATCTTTAGCCGCGTGCTGGTCGGGGCGCAGATCTCGCTTGCCGCCGGGGTGTTCGCGGTGCTGATCGGCGCGGCCATCGGTACCGTACTGGGTCTCGTTGCCGGGTATTACGAAGGCTGGTGGGACCGCATCATCATGCGCATCTGCGACGTGCTGTTTGCTTTTCCCGGCATTCTGCTGGCGATTGCCGTGGTGGCGATCATGGGCAACGGCATGGCGAACGTCATCATTGCGGTCGCGGTCTTTTCGATTCCGGCGTTCGCGCGCCTGGTGCGCGGGAACACGCTGGTGCTGAAACAGCAGACGTTTATCGAATCCGCCCGCAGCATGGGGGCCAGCGACGCCACGATCCTGTTCAGCCATATTTTGCCGGGTACGGTATCGTCCATCGTGGTCTATTTCACCATGCGTATCGGCGTGTCGATTATCTCGGCGGCCAGCCTGTCGTTTCTGGGGCTAGGGGCGCAGCCTCCGACCCCGGAGTGGGGCGCGATGCTGAACGAGGCGAGGGCGGATATGGTGATTGCGCCGCACGTGGCGATCTTCCCGAGTCTGGCGATTTTCCTGACCGTGCTGGCGTTTAACCTGCTGGGTGACGGGCTGCGCGACGCGCTGGATCCGAGGATTAAGGGGTAGGGCAGTGAAATGTGCCGGGTGGCGGCTACGCCTTACCCGGCCTACAAAAGCGGAGTGGGGTGATTAAACCCGGCTACCCCACAGGTCATATTCGTCGGCGTTTTCAACCTTCACGCGAATAATATCACCCGGCTTAACGTTGGTTTCGCCGTTCAGGTACACCGCGCCGTCGATTTCAGGGGCGTCCGCCATGCTGCGGCCAATCGCGCCTTCTTCGTCCACTTCGTCAACGATGACCATGATCTCGCGGCCCACTTTTTCCTGCAGACGCTCGGCAGAGATCTGCTGCTGCAGCTGCATGAAGCGGTTCCAGCGCTCTTCTTTGACTTCTTCCGGCACCTGGTCCGCCAGCTCATTGGCGGTTGCGCCTTCTACCGGGCTGTACTTGAAGCAGCCTACGCGGTCCAGACGCGCTTCTTTCAGGAAGTCGAGCAGCATCTGGAAGTCTTCTTCGGTTTCACCCGGGAAGCCGACGATGAAGGTGGAGCGCAGGGTCAGATCCGGGCAGATTTCACGCCACTGCTTGATGCGCGCCAGCTGGCGATCAACGGAGCCAGGACGCTTCATCAGCTTCAGGATACGCGGGCTGGCGTGCTGCAGCGGGATATCCAGGTACGGCAGAATTTTGCCTTCCGCCATCAGCGGGATCACGTCGTCAACGTGCGGGTACGGATAGACGTAGTGCAGACGCGTCCAGATACCGAGTTTAGACAGCTGCTCGCACAGGCCGACCATGCTGGTTTTCACCGGCTCGCCGTTGTGGAAACCGGAGCGGTGTTTAACGTCCACGCCGTAAGCCGAGGTGTCCTGGGAGATGACCAGCAGCTCCTTCACGCCCGCGTCGGCCAGACGTTTAGCTTCCGCCAGCACTTCGCCAATCGGACGGCTTACCAGATCGCCACGCATGGACGGGATGATGCAGAAAGTGCAGCGATGGTTGCAGCCTTCGGAAATTTTCAGGTACGCGTAGTGGCGCGGCGTCAGCTTCACGCCCTGCTCTGGCACCAGGCTCAGGAACGGGTTGTGCTTTGGTTTTGGCACGTAGTGATGAACATGTTCCAGCACCTGCTCGTAGCTGTGCGGGCCGGTGATCTCCAGCACCTTCGGGTGCACTTCGCGGATCTGGTCTTCTTTCGCGCCCAGACAGCCGGTAACAATCACTTTGCCGTTTTCCGTCAGGGCTTCACCGATGGCTTCCAGTGACTCCTGAACCGCGCTGTCGATAAAGCCGCAGGTGTTCACGATCACCATATCGGCGTTGTCGTAGCTTGGCACCACGTCATAGCCCTCGGTGCGCAGTTCGGTCAGGATGCGTTCGGAATCCACGAGGTTTTTCGGGCAGCCCAGGGAGACGAAGCCGATTTTCGGCTGGTGCGTAACATTGCTCATAGGTTAAAAATTCATCAATTATGGAGTTATCAGGGCGGGATTTTACAGCGTATCGCGGGGGATTTATACACTCTTTGCAAGGCGGATGCGCCGGGCAGACGTTGTAACATTGTAAATAATGTTAATCAGTTAATAAAAATTGATCCCAGACATTAAACTGTACAAAAAATGAACTTATCCTGACTATGCACAATGGCTGACAGAGGAGGAAAGAGCATGACCGTTGACAGACTTAAACGCGATCTGCTTACCAAGCTGATCAACGCCCGAATCGACCTGGCCGCGTACCTGCAGTTGAGGAAGGCAAAAGGGTATATGTCAGTCAGCGAAAGCGAACATCTGCGTGATAACCTGTTTGAACTTTGCAATTTCATGCGTGAAAAAGCACCGACCCTGAAGGCGAAATACGGCGAAAGTGAGCTGATCGCCCTGCGCCGCGCCGCTGAGGTGCTTTCCATCGCTGGGGTATGTTTGATGAACGGACGCCACGACTGCCCGAATTTTATCGCTGTTAACGCGGAGAAGCTTGAAAACTGCCTGACCACGCTCTCTCTATGCATCATGTGCCTGAACGAGCACGAGAAGCTTGAACAGCACTGATCCAGGGGGAGGCAACTCCCCCTTCTGATTAAGCTTTTGTAAAAGTGGTAACGCGCCCGGATGCAGTGGCTAACCTTTATGCCATATGCCGATAAAGGAGCGCGTTATGCCTCGATCCTCGCTAATTTCCCTGCCTGCGTTGTTCATTCCGTTTTCGCTTCTTGCTGCCCCAGAGGCGGTCAAGGTCGAGGTGCTGCAAAACAAACTCGATCATCCCTGGTCCCTGGCGTTTCTGCCGGACAATAAAGGCCTGCTGGTGACCCTGAAGGGCGGTCAGCTCAAACGCTGGCAGGCCGGAAAAGGGCTGTCCGATCCGATTGTCGGCGTGCCGAAGGTCTGGGCAAACGGTCAGGGAGGATTGCTGGACGTGGTCCTCGCCCCGGATTTTGAAAAATCGCGCCGCATCTGGCTTAGCTTCGCCGAAGCAGGAAGTGACGGCAAAGCCGGAACGGCGGTGGGCTATGGCCGGTTAAGCGATGATTTTACGCGCATTGAAGCCTTCCAGGTGGTGTTCCGCCAGATGCCGAAACTCTCCACCGGGAACCATTTTGGTGGGCGGCTGGTATTCGACGGCAAAGGCTCGCTCTTTATCGGACTCGGCGAGAACAACCAGCGTCCCACGGCGCAGGATCTGGATAAATTGCAGGGTAAAGTGGTGCGCCTCACCGAAGACGGAAAAGTGCCGCCGGATAACCCGTTTGTGAATACCCCCGGCGCGCGACCCGAAATCTGGTCTTACGGCATTCGCAACCCGCAGGGGATGGCGATGAATCCCTGGAGCGACGCGCTGTGGCTGAACGAGCACGGCCCGCGCGGCGGAGATGAGATCAACATCCCGGAGAAAGGAAAGAACTACGGCTGGCCGCTGGCGACGCACGGCATTAACTACAGCGGTCTGAAAATTCCGGAAGCCAAAGGCGAGCACGTTGAGGGAACCGAAAAACCGCTGTTCGTCTGGAAAGTGTCACCTGCCGTGAGCGGTATGGCGTTTTACAACAGCGACGTTTTCCCGCAGTGGAAAAACAAGCTGTTTATCGGCGCGCTGAAGGAAAAGGACGTTATCGTGCTGAGCGTGGAGGGCAATAAGGTAACGGAGGACGGGCGAATTCTGGGCGACCGGGATAAACGTATTCGCGATGTGCGGGTGGGGCCGGACGGCTATTTATATGTGCTGACCGACGAGACGGACGGGCAGCTGTTAAAAGTCAGCCCGTCCGGTGCGTAATCAGGTGACCGGGATCATTACCACGTTGCGGTACGCCGGGCGATCGCTCAGCTGTTTTAGCCAGCGCTCAAGGTGAGGGCGCGGCGTCCACTTCAGGCCCATATTGGTCAGGTTCCAGACGAACGGCGCCACGGCGATATCGCCCACGCCGAACGCCTCGCCGGAGAACCAGGCGTGCTTCGCCAGCTCGTCATCCATCATCGCGAAAAGATTTTCGCAGGCATCCTGCGCGGCGTGAATCGCGGGATGATCGCGTTCGGCTTCCGGCGTGCGGATAAGTCCCATCAGGATCACGCGGTGGGTCGGGGATAGCGTCTGGTTCGCCCAGTCCATCCACTTTTCACCCTGGGCGCGCTGCGCCGGGTTTTCTACCCACAGACGCCCTTGACCATACTGGGCGGCGAGGTAACGCACAATGGTGTTAGATTCCCAAAGCGTCGCGTCGGTTTCATCATCGCGCAGCAGCGGCACCAGGCCGTTCGGGTTCATGGCCAGATAGTCGGCCTCTTTATTCACGCCGAACGACATGCCGGCCATGATTTGATTGAACGGTAAATCCAGCTCCTCGAGCGTCCAGAGCACTTTCTTAACGTTGGTCGAGTTGTTCCTGCCCCAAAGCGTAATCATATTTACTCCTGATGAGATGTGAATCCGGGTCAGCTTTCGCCATGGTGAGATAAACCTAACAATTACGCAACAGAAGACAAAAAAATCGTCTGAATCAAAGCGTATCTGAATGTTATTGCATAAACTTTAATAACTTTACCCTCGTTGGGTTTCTTTAACCGTTTTAGTGCGCTATTACTCATCGCTTCTTGCGACACGGTGATGTGACGTAATTTTTGAATGGACACTCGGGTGGCATTTATGACGCGTAAAATGACTTCTCTGCGCAGCCTTGCGACAGGCTCTGCGCTCCTTTTCCTGTTTGCACCAACGCTCTACGCAGCTGAACAGGCTGCTCCCGAAGCGCCGCCTGTGGATGCGCGCGCCTGGATCCTGATGGACTACTCCAGCGGTAAAGTGCTGGCGGAAGGGAATGCGGATGAGAAACTCGATCCGGCAAGCCTGACCAAAATCATGACCAGCTATGTGGTCGGCCAGGCGTTGAAAGCGGGCAAGATCAAGCTGGACGATATGGTCACCATCGGGAAAGATGCCTGGGCGACCGGTAACCCGGCGCTGCGGGGCTCTTCGGTGATGTTCCTGAAGCCGGGGGATCAGGTCTCCGTTTCCGATCTGAACAAAGGGGTAATTATTCAGTCGGGAAATGATGCTTGTATCGCGCTGGCCGATTACGTTGCCGGCAGTCAGGATTCTTTCATTGGTTTGATGAATGGCTACGCGCAGAAACTGGGCTTAACCAACACCACGTTCAAAACGGTTCACGGTCTGGATGCACCGGGACAGTTCAGTACCGCGCGCGACATGGCGCTGCTGGGGAAAGCGCTGATCCACGACGTGCCGGATGAATACGCCATCCACAAAGAGAAAGAGTTTACCTTCAATAAAATCCGTCAGCCGAACCGCAACCGCCTGCTGTGGAGCAGCAACGTTAACGTGGACGGAATGAAAACCGGCACCACGGCGGGCGCAGGCTATAACCTGGTGGCCTCCGCGACCCAGGGCGACATGCGTCTGATTTCGGTGGTGCTGGGCACCAAAACCGACCGTATTCGCTTTAATGAGTCAGAAAAACTGCTGACCTGGGGCTTCCGCTTCTATGAAACCGTGACGCCGATTAAACCGGATGCCACGTTCGTCAGCCAGCGCGTCTGGTTTGGTGACAAGAGTGAAGTGAATCTGGGCGCCGGCGAAGCGGGCTCAGTGACCATTCCGCGCGGTCAGCTAAAAAACCTGAAGGCCAGCTATACCCTGACCGACCCGCAGCTCACCGCGCCGCTGAAAAAAGGCCAGGTGGTCGGGACGATTGATTTCCAGCTTAACGGTAAGTCGATTGAACAGCGTCCGCTGATTGTGATGGAAGCGGTGGATGAGGGCGGCTTCTTCAGCCGGATGTGGGATTTCGTGATGATGAAATTCCATAGCTGGTTTGGCAGCTGGTTTAGTTAAACCTTGTGGGTTTTCTCCCTCTCCCTGTGGGAGAGGGCCGGGGTGCGGGCATCAGACCGCACCCCTCTTAATACATCAACTTCACCTGCTGCGCCTTTGCGTGGGCCACAATCTCGTCGTCCGGGCGGCAGTCGCTGACGATGGCGTCAAACTGCGCCAGCTCCCCCATTCTTGCCGAACGCACCTTGCCAAACTTGCTGTGATCGACCACCAGCACATGATACTGCGCCGCGCTTAACGCCCAGTGCTTCACCGGCAGCTCTTCCAGGTTAAAGCAGGTCGCGCCCTGACGCACGTTGACGCCTGCGGCGGAATAAAACGCGATATCCGGGCAGAGATTGCTGAGCGTATCCTGCAGGTTAAGCGGCTTAAAGATGGCGTTGCTGGCGTGAAACTCGCCGCCGCAGAGGATCACCCGGCACTCGGGTTTCTCCTGCAGCGCCAGAAAGGTGTTCAGGGAGTAGCACACGGCGGTAAAAGGGATGCTGCTGTCGATAGCTTCGATAATCCACGGCGTGGTGGTTCCGCAGTCAAAAAACAGCGTCTGGTGCGGCTGTACCAGTGAGGCCGCAAGCCGGGCGGCCTTACGCTTCTCTTCCACCAGGCGCGTCTTCTGGTCGCTGATCAGATAATGGCTGGCGCTACGCGGCTCAAGCACAATATACCCGCCCAGCAGCACGACGGGCGCGCTTTCGCTGTTCAGATCCCGACGAATGGTCATCTCTGAGACGCCGAGGAGGTTGGCGGCTTCCTTAAGATGCAGCTTATCGCTGCGCTTCAGCGCCTGTAGCAGCTGAGCAATGCGGTCATCGCGACGTGTTTCCATAGTTCCTCGGGATAAAAAAGTGAACCCCCGCAGGGCGGGGGTTCAAGTGTAACCTGTCAGGTTGGGGTTAGTCACGTATCCAGCCTTTGCGGATCGGGATAGCGAAAATGGCACGATAGAGCGAAGACAGCGTGCGGTAAAGCGCTTCACCGAAGAGGCTCCACAGGATAGCCGCGCTCACGCAGCCAATCATCCCGACCAGGAAACCGCCCACCATATCCAGCGGCCAGTGAACGCCCAGGTAAACGCGAGACCAGGCGATTGCCAGGGCCGCCACCATCAGGACCGCGCCGGACCACAGGCGATGCCAGAACAGGAAAGCCAGCGCGAAGGTAAAGATCACCGTTCCGTGATCGCTCGGGAACGAGTCATCCGGCGCGTGGTGCAGGAAGGTATAGCCGACGTGATCGACAAAAGGACGATCGTGCGGGAACGCATGGCCGAGAATGTAGCTGACCAGGACGCTTACCCCGAGCGCCATCGCGACTTTAATCACCAGCTGGCGCTGCGCCTTCACCTGGCTGCGGGGACCCCACAGCCAGAGAATCGCAGCCAGTGCAGGCACGATACTGATCAAATCTTTTGCCAGAAAGGTGGCAAAATCGATCGTCCACTCAGGCGAGGCTGGCGTGGCGTTGATCAGATAAAACAGCTGATAATTCAGATTCTCTAACATAGCGTTATCACTCTTTAGCAAACCGGGTGGAAATGAGTCCGTAGACAACCACCTGGGAAAACCAGACCCACCACCCGGCCCACAGGTTGTGAGAGAAAAAATGCGCCCCGCGCATGACCTGGCCGTAGCCCATCGCCAGACCTAACACCACGCCCAGCGCGACGAAGCACCAGGCGAGACGCGGACGCTCGCGCCAGAAGGCAAAAAACAGCCCCATCACCATAAAGCCGCTGGAGGCGTGACCGCCGGGGAAACAGCGCCCCGGACCGCTGTCGGCAGGGACGGCGCTGAAAAGGGGATAAGACACAGCCTTACCGCCATATTCCACCAGATCCCACGGGCAGCTGTGATGGCTCACGCTTTTCAGCACGCCTACCACCAGCGCACCAACGCCCATCAGCAGCGCCGCCGTGACCAGCCTTGCGTTGCGCTTCCAGGCGCCGTAAAACAGCGCTACGGCACCTAAGCCGATGGCGATGTACTTCGCCAGGCGGTGGTTCAGCAGATCCAGCAGGTGGTCCTTCTGCAGCGGGAAGCTCTGCGTTGCCGCGTCATACCAAAAGCCGGTGATCCACCTGTCGAGCGCTTGATTGCGCGATAGCCATGTAAACACCACGGCAAGGGCGATCAGTACGAAAAGCTGATAACCATAAAAGCGGGTCGGTAAGCGGTAAAGTCGTTTTGTCTTATTTGTCTGTAAGTTAGACAATTCTGAACGGCTGGAGGTGAGTGCCATAATTTGGGATCGTTGACGAGTAATCGGGCTATCATAAAACTGTCAACTTAAGGAAACCTTAAACGAAGACGATATGTGCTTTATTTCTGTTTATCCTCGATAAATCACTATCTCGGGCTGCGGCATTTCATTAAACTCGTCGCGATTTTGTCATTATAAAGAGATTGCATGTTAAACCGTTCTTCTTCTGGTTCACGTCTGGGTCGTCAGGCGTTGCTTTTCCCCCTGTGTCTGGTGCTCTACGAATTCTCTACCTATATCGGCAACGATATGATCCAGCCCGGTATGCTGGCCGTTGTGGCGCAGTACAACGCGGGTATTGAGTGGGTGCCGACCTCCATGACCGCCTATCTGGCCGGCGGCATGTTTTTGCAGTGGCTGTTAGGGCCGCTGTCGGATCGTATTGGCCGTCGTCCGGTGATGCTGACGGGCGTGGTGTGGTTTATCGTCACCTGTCTCGCCACGCTGCTGGCGCAAAACATTGAACAATTTACCCTGCTGCGCTTCCTGCAGGGGGTGAGCCTGTGCTTTATCGGCGCCGTGGGGTATGCCGCCATTCAGGAGTCGTTTGAGGAGGCGGTGTGTATCAAGATTACCGCGCTGATGGCGAACGTCGCGCTGATCGCCCCCTTACTCGGGCCGCTGGTGGGTGCCGCGTGGGTGCACGTTGCGCCGTGGGAAGGGATGTTTGTGCTCTTTGCGGTTCTCGCCGCCTTCGCGATCTTTGGCCTGCACCGGGCGATGCCGGAAACGGCCACCCGCATCGGTGAGAAACTCTCGCTGAAAGAGCTGGGTCGGGATTACAAAGAGGTGCTGAAGAATGGCCGCTTTGTGGCGGGCGCGCTGGCGACCGGGTTCGTTAGCCTGCCGCTGCTGGCGTGGATCGCGCAGTCGCCGGTCATTATCATCAGCGGTGAAAAGCTCAGCAGCTACGAGTATGGCCTGCTGCAGGTGCCGATCTTTGGCGCGCTGATTATCGGGAACCTGGTGCTGGCACGTTTGACGTCACGACGCACCGTGCGTTCCCTGATTATCATGGGCGGCTGGCCGATTGCGGCAGGGCTGATTCTGGCTGCGGTGGCGACCGTCGCGTCATCCCACGCCTACCTGTGGATGACGGCGGGGCTCAGCCTCTATGCCTTCGGGATTGGCGTGGCCAACGCCGGGCTGGTGCGCCTGACGCTGTTTGCCAGCGAGATGAGTAAAGGCACGGTCTCAGCGGCAATGGGAATGCTGCAGATGCTGATTTTTACCGTCGGTATTGAAGTGAGCAAGCATGCCTACGCGATGGGCGGCAACGGGCTGTTCAGCCTGTTTAACCTCGCCAACGGCGCGCTGTGGGTTGGCCTGATGGTGGTGTTCCTGAAAGACAAACGCGTCGGCAACGCCCTGCAGCCTTAATTCTTATTCCCTCTCCCTGCTGGCGAGCACGGAACAAGTCCCCTCTCCCTGTGGGAGAGGGCCAGGGTGAGGGTACCAGACCGCACCGGTCAATTAAACGGCGCCTC
Source organism: Enterobacter cloacae complex sp. P16RS2 (assembly GCF_014982155.1). Taxonomy (NCBI): domain Bacteria; kingdom Pseudomonadati; phylum Pseudomonadota; class Gammaproteobacteria; order Enterobacterales; family Enterobacteriaceae; genus Enterobacter; species Enterobacter cloacae complex sp. P16RS2. The sequence continues at coordinate 99,960 of NZ_JADCKW010000007.1, forward strand.
TCCGTTCAACACCTTCTCAATCACGTTTAAAACGCCTTCATCATTATTATGCGGCGCTTCAAAACGCGCGGCCGCTTTAATATGCGGTCTGGCATTCGCCATCGCAAAGCTGAACCCGGACTGACGCAGCATCTCCACGTCGTTGCCGCTGTCGCCGAAAGCCACCACTTCGCTGTCGTCAATGCCCCAGCGCTTTTGCAGGATCCGCAGGCCGTTGGCTTTATGCACGCCGGGGATAATCAGGTCGATACTGCCGTGACCGGTGGTGACAGGCACCATGATGTCGCTCAGCTTTTCATGCAGCAGCGCCTGAATCCGCGGAATTTCATCATCAGACACGTTAAGCCCGAACTTGAAGAAAATATCGTTCAGGTTGTCGAAATTGCTGACCATTTCGAGGCGGTGGTAATACTTCGCCGCGATATCCTTAAAGCCCTCGTCATAGCATTTCAGCGTGTACGCGCTGCTTTTCCCGCAGGCGATGATCTCAATGCCCGGAACCTCGTTTAGCACGTTCGCTACGGTCTCGAAACGGGCTTTCGACAGTTCGCCGTTAAAGATGTCTTCACCTTCGCTCACGACCCAGCCGCCGTTTTCGGCGACGAAGGCAATTTCATGCGCAATCTCCGGGAAAAAGGAGATCAGCTGGTAGTACTGGTTGCCGCTGGCGACCACAAACCGAATGCCTTGCGCCTTCATGCGGGCATACTGCGCCAGAAAGCGCGGCCGATTATAGGTCTTGGCATCGCTCAGAAAAGTACCATCCATGTCGACGGCGATCAGTTTAACGCTCATATCCCTTCTCCAGTGTCGTTTGATTCGTTTCCGGCTTTGCCACCGCGCGCGCCACCAGCGCCGCGATGATGACTAACCCTAACACCACCAGCATGGCGCTGCGCAGCCCGTAGTGCTCGCCGAGGAAGCCGAGCAGCGGCGGCCCGACCAGGAAGGCGAGATAGCCCGTGGTTGCCACCACGCTGACGCGCGTCGGCGCATCCGGGCCGGTATCGCTGGCGGCTGAAATGGTCAGCGGGAAGCCGAGGGACGCGCCCAGCCCCCAGAGGATCACCGAGACGCCGGCAATCCAGTCCACATCCACAAAGATGATCATCGCGATACCCAGGCCGCCCAGCAGGGCGCTGGCGCGTACCACCGCCACGCGACTGTAGCGGTCGATAAACCAGCCGCCGGTGAAGCGCCCGACGGTCATCCCCAGCGTAAACCCGGCGTAAATCAGCGAGCCGGAGGTCGGGCTAAAGCCGTGGCCGTCCACCATCAGCAGCGGCAGCCAGTCGTTGGCGGAACCTTCCGCGAACGCCATCGCCAGCACCACCACGCCGATCAGCATCAGCTGGAAGTCGCGGTAGAAGGGCAGCCCTTTTTCAGCCGAGTGCTGTTCGTCAGCGGAGTTTTTACCGGTGCCGTCCGGGATGGCCCGGATGCCGGTCAGGATCGGAATGATGCACACCAGCGCCGCCAGCAGGATATGCAGATTCGCGCTTACGCCAGTGGCCGTCAGCGCCATCCCCACGCCCGCACCGGCCAGCGTGCCGAGGCTGTAAAAACCGTGCATCATCGGCAGCACGGTTTTATTCATCTCATGTTCGACCGCCGCCCCTTCCACGTTGATAGCAACTTCAGCCGAACCGAAGCTGCCGCCAAATACCGTCAGGCCCAGGGCGAACAGCACCGGCGAAGCAAACCACAGCGCCACGCTCAATATTCCCATCCCGAACACGGCAAAGCACATGGTGGTGCGGATCACCGCTCGCGTACCAAAGCGCTTTACCAGCCACGCGGAGCAGAGAATGCCGCTCATGGAGCCTATCGACAGGCCGAACAGCACAATGCCCATCTCTGCGGTAGAAACGGACAAAATATCGCGAATGGCGGGGGTGCGCGTGGCCCAGGAGGCCATCAGCAGGCCGGGAATAAAGAAGAACATAAACAGCGCCCACAGGCGTCGCTGCAGGGCTTTACGGGGAGAGGTTAGCGTCATTGCGGTAGCACCAGAAGTACAACAATAGCGACAACACTAGCAAGTTTGTGTACATTTGTACACAAACCACGTGAGGAATTTATGAGCAGACCACCGAACGATCCGCATCGACGGGAGAAGATCCTGCAGGCAACGCTCGATACCATCGCCGAGCACGGCATTCACGCCGTCACGCACCGTAAAATCGCCACCTGCGCGGGCGTGCCGCTGGGGTCGATGACCTACTATTTCGACGGCATGGAGCCGCTGCTGGAGGAGGCCTTCACGTGGTTTACCCGCCAGATGTCGCAGCAGTATCGGGATTTCTTTGCGGGCGTCACCGGGCCGGAAATGGCGTGCGAATCCATCACCACGCTGATCCATAGCTCGCAGGTGACCACGCCGCACAACATGGCGCTGATGTATCAGCTTTACGCCTTTATGCACCGCAGCGCGGCGCTCAAAACGGTGATGCAGGACTGGATGAAGATGAGCCAGACCACGCTGGAGCAGTGGTTCGACCCGGTTACCACCCGCGCGCTGGACGCGTTTATCGAAGGGATGACGCTGCACTATGTCACCGACCGGGCGCCGTTAACCCGGGAGGAGATCCGGGCGATGGTGGGGAGAATTGCGGGCGAGGGTAACCTTTAGGTAACACTCGCCCTGCCAGTTTTACCTGCGTTCGATTTTTTTCCCGCTGGCATCCACCACGGCTTCGCCATCCTCTTTCGTAAACGCCCGTTTCTGTGCATCCGGCAGGATGTCGAGGACGACTTCAGACGGTCGGCACAGGCGGGTGCCCAGCGGCGTCACCACGATCGGACGGTTAATCAGGATCGGGTATTGCAGCATAAAATCGATAAGCTGGTCGTCGTTGAAGCTATCTTCGGCAAGGCCGAGCTGTTCATAGGGCTCCACGTTTTTACGCAGCAGATCTCGCACCGAAATGCCCATCTCGGCAATCAGGGCGGTCAGCTCATCGCGCGACGGCGGGGTTTCCAGATAGAGGATAATTTCTGGCTCGGTGCCGCTGTTGCGGATCATCTCCAGCGTGTTGCGCGAGGTGCCGCAGGCGGGGTTATGGTAGATAGTGATGTGGCTCATATCAGTGGCTCATTACAGTGTGAAGGAGAGACGTAGCGCTAGCGCGGCGAGCGTCACAAACAGGACGGGCAGCGTCATAACGATGCCCGTCCGGAAATAGTAGCCCCATGTGATCGTCATGTTTTTCTGCGCCAGCACGTGGAGCCAGAGCAGGGTGGCGAGGCTACCGATAGGCGTGATTTTCGGCCCCAGGTCGCAGCCAATCACGTTGGCGTAAATCATTGCTTCCTTGATCAAACCTGTCGCCGTACTGCCCTCGATGGAGAGCGCGCCAATCAGCACCGTGGGCATATTGTTCATTATGGATGAGAGAAACGCGGTGATGAATCCGGTTCCCAGCGTGGTGACCCACAGTCCGTGTCCGGCCAGGCTATTCAGTACGCCTGAAAGATATTCCGTCAGCCCGGCATTGCGCAGGCCATACACCACCAGATACATCCCCAGCGAGAAGATGACGATTTGCCACGGTGCGCCGCGCAGCACTTTTCCGGTGTTTATCGCATGTCCGCGCTTTGCGACAGCGAATAAAATCAGCGCGCCGACGGTCGCGATGGCGCTGACCGGAATGCCGAGAGGTTCAAGCACAAAGAAACCCACGAGCAGAAGCAGCAGGACGATCCAGCCCGTTCTGAACGTCGGGAGATCGTGAATGGCCCGCGCGGGCTCTTGGAGTTTCGCCAGGTCATATTCCGGGGGAATTTCCTTACGGAAGAAAAGATGCAGCATCATCAGCGTTGCGGCAATGGCGGCGATATCAACAGGGATCATCACCGAGGCGTATTCGCTGAACCCCAGCTTAAAGAAGTCTGCCGACACGATGTTGACCAGGTTGGAGACAATCAGCGGCAGGCTGGCGGTATCGGCGATGAAGCCCGCCGCCATGACAAACGCCAGCGTGGCCTGCTTGCTGAACCCCAGCGCCAGCAGCATGGCGATAACGATAGGCGTCAGGATCAGCGCCGCACCGTCATTGGCAAACAGCGCCGCCACGGCTGCGCCCAGCAGCACAATATAAGTAAACAGCAATCGCCCGCGACCGTTCCCCCAGCGGGCAACGTGCAGCGCCGCCCACTCGAAAAAACCGGACTCATCCAGCAGCAGGCTGATGATGATGACGGCGATGAACGTTGCCGTGGCGTTCCAGACGATATTCCACACGACCGGAATATCGTTAATATGAATCACGCCGCTGGCCAGCGCCAGTACGGCGCCGATAGTCGCGCTCCAGCCGATACTGAGCCCTTTGGGCTGCCAGATGACCAGTACCAGCGTAAACAGAAAAATAGCCCCTGCCAGAAACATCGCTTACTCCATTATATCTGTTTTTGTGAATGTGTTTTGCCTAGCACGAGCCCGAGAGTCGGTTTTTCAGCTTCATGCGCGTCTCTTCCCGCAGGCAGTTCCAGCTGTTGTCGATAACGGTTGCCGCCCAGGCAGGCATGTTGGGAGATAGACGGTAATGGACCCATTTCCCTTCACGGCGATCGATAACCAGCCCGGATTCGCGCAGCAGGGCCATGTGGCGGGAGACCTTCGGCTGCGACTCGGCGGTCGCGGAGCAGAGATCGCAAACGCACAGTTCTCCCGCTTCGCGGAGCAGCATGACGATGGCGAGCCGCGTTTCGTCGGACAGGCTTTTGAAGAGCTGGAGCGGGTGGAGCATGGGTTTTCCTGCAGGTGTGATTTTATATATGTTTAATCATATGTGTTTTGGTGGCAAGAGAGAAGAAAAGATTAGAGGAAGGTGAATTTCAGGCAACAAAAAACCCATCAACCTTGAACCAAAACGGCGGGGTTGATGGGCTCCACAAATTGGGGACATCAAAGAAAAGCAGTGGCACTAGTTATGACTGCCCCCTGAAAAAAAAGTTCTGCGCGTAACGAAAATAATTTCATCACGCGCAAACTTGGGAGTTATCCGAGTCCAGGCCAGATGATAACGATCAGCGTACCTGCCAGCGTCAACAGCACGTTAGCGATAGCGTAGGTGCCCGCATACCCCAGCGCCGGGATGTTGCTGCGCGCGGTATCGCTGATGATTTCCATGGCCGGCGCACAGGTACGCGCGCCCATCATCGCCCCGAACAGCAGGGCGCGGTTCATGCGCAGCACGTAGGCGCCGAACAGGAAGCAAATCACCACCGGCACCAGGCTGACAATAAGTCCGGATACCAGCATCTGCCAGCCGACTGCGCCCAGACTGTGGCCGATACCGCTGCCCGCGCTTAAGCCGACGCCCGCCATAAAGACCATCAGACCGAACTCTTTCACCATGTTCAGCGCGCCCTGCGGAATGTAGCCGAAGGTCGGGTGGTTTGCTCGCAGGAAGCCCAGCATAATCCCGGCAAACAGCAGCCCGGCGGCGTTACCGATGCCGAAGCTAAAGTTGCTGAACTGGAAGGTGATCATCCCGATCATCAGGCCAACGATAAAGAAGGCGCAGAAGGCCAGCAGGTCGGTGACCTGGCTGTGAATGGAGATAAAGCCGATGCGGTCGGCAACGGTTTTCACGCGTCGCGCGTCACCGCTGACCTGCAGTACGTCGCCTTTGTTGAGCACGACGTTGTCGTCGATCGGCATCTCAATCTGGCTGCGGATCACGCGGTTGAGGAAGCAGCCGTGGTCGGTCAGCTTCAGCTGGGCCAGTCGGCGGCCCACGGCGTTATGGTTTTTCACCACGATCTCTTCGGTGACGATACGCATGTCGAGCAGGTCGCGATCAAACACCTCTTTGCCGTTACGGAAGCTCGGGTCGAGACGGGCGTGGGCGTCCGGGTAGCCCACCAGCGCGATGTCGTCGCCCATCTGCAGCACCGCGTCGCCGTCCGGGTTCGCCAGAATGCCGTTGCGGCGGATACGTTCGATATAGCAGCCCGTCTGGCGGTAAATCCCCAGCTCGCGCAGGTTTTTGCCGTCAGCCCATGCCACCAGCTCTGGCCCGACGCGATAGGCGCGGATTACCGGGAGATAGACTTTACGTTTGGAATCGGTATCGAGACCGCGCTCGCGCGCGATTTGCTGGGCGCTGGTCTGCAGATCCTGGTGCTGCAGTTTTGGCAGGTAGCGTGCGCCGACAATCAGGCTCACCAGACCAATCAGATAGGTCAGGGCATAGCCCAGGCTCAGGTGGTCGAGCGCGGTAGAGAGCTGCGCGCCGGCCATGCCGGAATGGCGAAGGGTATCACCGGCACCCACCAGCACGGGGGTGGAGGTCATAGAGCCTGCCAGCATACCGGCCGTTAACCCGATATCCCAGCCAAACAGTTTACCCAGCCCTAACGCGATCAGCAGCGCGCTGCCGACCATCACCAGCGCCAGCATCAGATAATTTTTGCCGTCGCGGAAGAAAATTGAAAAAAAGTTCGGTCCCGCTTCTACGCCAACACAAAAAATAAACAGCATAAAGCCTAAGTTGAGCGCGTCCGTGTTAATGCTGAAGTGCTGTTGACCTAATAATAAGGAGACGACTAAAACGCCAATGGAATTACCAAGTTGAACTGAACCCAGGCGCAATTTACCCAGGCAAAGGCCCAGCGCCAGTACCACAAATAATAACAGGATGTAATTCCCATTTAACAAGTCTGCGACGTTTATATTCACGGAGGCTAACTTCTTGTTTACCAGTAAGTTGTTGAATGAAAGGACTATTTGGGCTACTGTTTTCTGGGCCAGGGAACGCGTTCAACCCTCCCTGTTACCTAATTTATTCCCTAAAACATTAGCTGGCCGATAGTTTAATCGTATTAGCTACTGACAGCTACCTATTATCGCATCACCCTGTGCGTACTTTGGCAAGGATTGCCGCACTGCTTTATCTGACTGGGCGTCTACCCGACGAAGCTGTATTTGATAGAGATAAGTCAGGAGGATAGTTTGAACATTAAACGAAACTGGGCGGGGGTGATCAGCTGTTTTTTGCTGTTTACCGTCGTGTGCATGTCGCTCGCTTTTAATGTGAAAGGGGCATTCAGGGCAGCCGGACATCCGGAGCTGGGGCTGCTCTTTTTCACCCTGCCGGGAGCCGCTGCCAGTTTTCTTTCCCGTAAAGGGGAGGTGGTCAAGCCGCTTATTGGCGCAATGCTGGCGGCACCGCTGTGTCTGCTGCTGATGCGCATGCTGTATGTATCAACGCGAAGTTTCTGGCAGGAGCTGGCGTGGTTGCTGAGCGGCGTCTTCTGGTGCGCCCTCGGCGCGCTGTGCTATTTGTTTGTCTGCAGTCTGATTAAGCATCGACGGCACCACAAATAAAAACGCCCTCCGGGTGAGGGCGTCTTCGCATTACTGAGCGGCAAACAGGCCCAGATGCTCTTTGGCGTAAGCTTCAAAGTCAGTGCAACCGCCGATGTGTTTCTGATCGAGGAAGATCTGCGGTACGGTTTCAACCGGCTTGCCGACGGTTTTTTCAAGATCCGCTTTGGTGATGCCTTCCGCGTGGATGTCCACGTAGCGGAAGTTGAAGTCATCGCGCTCTTCAGTCAGTTTCTCAGCCAGCTCTTTCGCGCGCACACAGTAAGGGCACCCTGGACGACCAAAAATTACTGCAAACATTTCTCTCTCCTCAAAAAAACAAGCCTGACGGCGAATAGGACATATAGTGCCCGATAACCTGTCGCCATTAAAGAAGGTTTCGCCTGTCGCTTTGATACAGTAAGGCTATGTTTCGCCAATTACACCGCGCAAATCATTGCCTATACTGGCTGCCATACGGTTTAAGCACGACAAAGAGAGACAAGATGACGCCAACCATAGACCTGCTCACATCCCATCGTTCCATTCGCCACTTCACAGATGAGCCGATTACCGATGCGCAGCGCGAAGCGATTATTAATAGCGCAAGGGCGACTTCAAGTTCCAGCTTCCTGCAGTGCAGCTCCATTATCCGCATTACCGACCCGGCCATGCGTGAACAGCTGGTGACGCTGACCGGCGGGCAGAAGCATGTGGCCCAGGCCGCGGAGTTCTGGGTGTTCTGCGCCGACTTTAACCGCCACCTGCAGATCTGCCCTGAGGCCGAACTGGGGCTGGCCGAACAGCTGCTGTTGGGCGTGGTGGATACCGCGCTGATGGCGCAAAACGCCTTTACTGCGGCGGAGTCGCTGGGATTAGGCGGCGTCTACATCGGAGGCCTGCGTAACAACATTCAAAGCGTAACCGACCTGCTGAAGCTGCCAAAACACGTCCTGCCGCTGTTCGGCCTGTGCCTCGGCTGGCCTGCGGATAACCCGGATATAAAGCCGCGCATTCCTGCCGCCATGCTGGTGCACGAAAACCACTACCAGCCGGTCGATCAGGACGTCCTGAATCAATATGACGAAGAGCTGGCGAACTACTACCTGACGCGCGGCAGCAATAACCGCCGCGATACCTGGACTGACCATATTCGTCGCACCATCATTAAAGAAAATCGCCCGTTTATTCTTGATTACCTCCACAAACAGGGATGGGCGACGCGATAGTCCATTCCTCCTGCGCCTGCCTGCGTATATGATACTCAGGCTTTTTCCATGTCTTCAGAGAGGTGCAGGGTGAAAATTGCCATATTGTCCCGGGATGGAACGCTCTATTCATGTAAACGCCTGCGTGAGGCGGCGGCGAAACGCGGGCATCAGGTTGAGATCCTCGACCCGATGTCCTGCTATATGAACATTGACCCGGCCGCCTCGTCGATTCACTACAAAGGCCGCAAGCTGCCGCACTTTGATGCCGTGATCCCGCGCATCGGCTCCCAGATCACCTATTACGGCACCGCCGCGCTGCGCCAGTTCGAGATGCTGGGCAGCTATCCGCTCAACGAATCCGTCGCCATATCCCGCGCCCGCGACAAGCTGCGCTCGCTGCAGCTGCTCGCCCGTCAGGGGATCGATCTCCCCGTTACGGGGATTGCCCATTCACCGGACGACACCAGCGATCTTATCGATATGGTGGGCGGCGCGCCTTTGGTGATTAAGCTGGTGGAAGGGACGCAGGGCATTGGCGTGGTGCTGGCGGAAACGCGTCAGGCGGCGGAGAGCGTCATTGACGCCTTTCGCGGCCTCAATGCCCACATTCTCGTGCAGGAGTACATCGAAGAGGCGAAAGGGCGCGATATTCGCTGCTTCGTGGTCGGCAATGAGGTGGTGGCGGCCATTGAGCGCCAGGCGAAAGAGGGCGATTTCCGCTCTAACCTTCACCGCGGCGGCGTGGCGCGGGTAGCCGATATTAGCGATCGCGAACGGGAAATTGCCGTGAAAGCGGCGCAAACCCTGGGGCTGGACGTGGCGGGCGTAGACCTTCTGCGGGCGACGCGCGGGCCGCTGGTCATGGAGGTGAACGCCTCGCCGGGGCTGGAAGGCGTGGAAAAAACCACAGGAGTCGATATTGCGGGTAAAATGATCTCATGGATCGAGCGTCATGCCACGCCGGGCTACTGTCTGAAAACGGGCGGTTAAATGGTATTGAACGCACTTTTTGCGTACCCTATGCACAGATTATATTGAAGAGGCTGCACAGCGATGGATTTACAGGTCGTACCTACACTGGATACGTTACGTCAATGGCTTGATGATGCCGGAATTACATTCTTCGAATGCGATTCCTGCCAGGCGCTGCATCTGCCTCATATGCAGAATTTCGACGGCATTTTCGATGCCAAAATCGATCTCATTAACGACGTAATCCTTTTCTCCGCGCTGGCCGAAGTGAAGCCGTCCGCGCTTCTGGCGCTGGCCTCCGACCTGTCAGCGATCAACGCCAGTTCTTTGACGGTGAAAGCATTTCTCGACATACAGGATGATAATCTGCCAAAACTGGTCGTTTGCCAGTCTTTATTCTCCGGTGCCGGGCTGTCGTTCAAGCAGTTCTCCTGGTTTATGCGCTTGAGCGAAGAGCAAATTTCCATGGTCATGATGGAAGCCAATGCGCACCATCTGCTGTATAGCGCGGAAGATGATGCAGAGAATAATGATGCATCTCCCAATTTTCTTCACTAAGCCTGTCTGACTTTTGCGCAGTCGCTGCCATAGCGGCTGCAGAAGGCCATTTTTTCTGCTGCTTTTAACCTTTCTTTAAAGAATTTTTCACCTCCCTGAAGGCCGTTTCGGCTTATCACGTAGACATAACCTGCATAAAAAATTGATAAAAGGCGTTTTTTCGTCTGGGCTATAGCCGGAGACACGGGCTACAGTTATTCTTGCGATGCTTAAAAAAGCGAGCGGAAGCTGCCGGGTAAAGAGGTTTCTTTTTATTTTAGGCAGAGCGACAAACTATGCATGATTATTGCATATCTTCAGATTGCACAGTTTTAGTTCGTTTGTTAACGAGCTTTCAGAAGGAATAAAGATATGATCGCCTTGAATAAAAAATGGTTATCGGGTCTGGTTGCGGGTGCTCTGATGGCCGTCTCTGCCGGCACGCTCGCTGCGGAACAAAAAACGCTGCACGTTTACAACTGGTCTGACTATATTGCGCCGGACACGGTGGCGAATTTTGAAAAAGAGACCGGCATTAAAGTGGTCTACGACGTTTTCGATTCCAACGAAGTGCTGGAAGGAAAACTGATGGCGGGCAGCACCGGGTTTGATCTCGTGGTGCCTTCTGCAAGCTTCCTTGAGCGCCAGCTGACGGCAGGCGTCTTCCAGCCTCTGGACAAGAGCAAATTACCGAACTGGAAAAACCTCGATCCGGAAGTGCTGAAGCTGGTGGCGAAGCATGACCCGGACAACAAATACGCGATGCCTTACCTGTGGGCGACCACCGGTATCGGCTACAACGTAGATAAAGTCAAAGCGGTGCTGGGCCCGGACGTCAAGCTGGACAGCTGGGACGTGGTGCTGAAGCCGGAAAACCTTGAGAAGCTGAAAAGCTGCGGCGTCTCCTTCCTCGATGCGCCGGAAGAGATTTTCGCGACCGTGCTGAACTACCTGGGCAAAGACCCGAACAGCAGTAAAGCCGATGATTACACCGGCCCGGCGACCGATCTGCTGCTGAAGCTGCGTCCAAACATTCGTTACTTCCACTCGTCTCAGTACATCAATGACCTGGCGAACGGCGACATCTGCGTCGCGATCGGCTGGGCAGGGGACGTGTGGCAGGCGGCTAACCGCGCGAAAGAGGCGAAAAACGGCGTGAATGTCTCTTACTTCATTCCGAAAGAGGGGGCGCTGGCCTTCTTCGACGTCTTCGCGATGCCGGCTGATGCGAAGAACAAGGACGAAGCCTATCAGTTCCTCAACTACCTGATGCGTCCTGAGGTGATCGCCCACATCAGCGACCACGTTTACTACGCGAATGGTAACAAGGCCTCCCTGCCGCTGGTAAGCGAAGAAATCCGTAACAACCCGGCTATCTATCCGCCAGCGGATGTGTTCGCCAAGCTCTTCACCCTGAAAGTTCAGGATCCAAAAATTGACCGCGTGCGTACCCGCGCGTGGACCAAGGTGAAAAGCGGTAAATAACGGCGTTGGGTATTGTTGCCCGGTGGCGCTGTCGCCTACCGGGCCTTCACAACCCGTAGGCCGGGCAAGCGTTAGCGCCGCCCGGCGATGCGCACCCTGACGGTGCGTTTGCACCAGTACTGATCTATGCCGGAGAACACCCCGTGAATGACGCGATCCCCCGCCCGCAGGCGAAAGTCCGTAAAGCGCTGACCCCGCTTCTTGAAATTCGTAACCTCACCAAATCTTTTGATGGCCAGCATGCCGTGGATGACGTCAGCCTGACTATCTATAAAGGCGAAATTTTTGCCCTTCTGGGGGCTTCTGGCTGCGGTAAATCGACCCTGCTGCGTATGCTGGCCGGTTTTGAACAGCCCACCGCCGGGCAGATCATGCTCGATGGTGTGGATCTCTCCAGCGTGCCGCCGTATCAGCGTCCGATTAACATGATGTTCCAGTCCTACGCGCTGTTCCCGCACATGACGGTGGAGCAGAACATCGCCTTTGGCCTGAAGCAGGACAAGCTGCCGAAGGCCGAAATTACCGCGCGTGTGGCCGAAATGCTGAGCCTGGTGCACATGCAGGAGTTCGCGAAGCGTAAGCCGCACCAGCTCTCCGGCGGCCAGCGCCAGCGCGTGGCCCTAGCCCGCAGTCTGGCAAAACGCCCGAAACTGCTGCTGCTCGACGAACCGATGGGCGCGCTGGATAAAAAACTGCGCGACCGTATGCAGCTCGAAGTGGTGGATATCCTCGAGCGCGTGGGGGTGACCTGCGTGATGGTGACCCACGACCAGGAAGAGGCGATGACCATGGCCGGGCGTATCGCGATCATGAATCGCGGGAAGTTCGTGCAGATCGGAGAGCCAGAAGAGATTTATGAGCACCCGACGACCCGCTACAGCGCGGAGTTTATCGGCTCGGTCAACGTTTTCGAAGGGCTGCTGAAAGATCGTCAGGAGGATGGCCTGGTCATCGAATCGCCGGGGCTGCAGCATCCGCTTAAGGTCGATCCTGACAACTCGGTGGTGGATAACGTGCCGGTCTACGTCGCGCTGCGTCCGGAGAAAATCATGCTCTGCGAGGATCCGCCTGCCGATGGCTATAACTTTGCCGTGGGCGAAGTGGTGCACATTGCCTATCTGGGCGACCTGTCTATCTACCACGTGCGTCTGAAAAGCGGGCAGATGCTCAGCGCGCAGCTTCAGAACGAACATCGCTACCGCAAGGGGCAGCCGACCTGGGGTGACGAAGTGCGTCTCTGCTGGGACGCTGACAGTTGCGTCGTGCTGACGGTATAAGGAGCGGCAAATGAGTGCACTTGAACCTCCAGCCCGCGCAGAAAAGCCGGGCGGCCTTGCCCAGTGGCTGACGCGCATGCAGATGAAACACGGCCGCAAGCTGGTGATCGCCTTGCCGTACGTGTGGCTGATCCTGCTGTTCCTGCTGCCGTTTCTGATTGTTTTCAAGATAAGCCTGGCGGAAATGGCGAGGGCGATACCGCCTTACACCAACCTGCTGGACTGGGCCGACGGGCAGCTTACGCTGACGCTTAACCTCGGCAACTTCCTGCAGCTCACCGACGACCCGCTCTATTTCGAAGCCTATCTGCAGTCGCTGCAGGTGGCGGCGATTTCGACGCTCTGCTGTCTGGTGATGGGCTACCCGCTGGCGTGGGCGGTGGCGCACAGCAAGCCGTCGACGCGTAACATCCTGCTGCTGCTGGTGATCCTGCCGTCGTGGACCTCGTTCCTGATCCGCGTTTATGCCTGGATGGGGATCCTGAAAAACAACGGCGTGCTGAATAACTTTCTCATGTGGCTTGGGGTTATCGATCAGCCGCTGACGATCCTGCACACCAACCTCGCGGTCTATATCGGCATTGTGTACGCCTATCTGCCGTTTATGGTGCTGCCGATCTACACGGCGCTGACGCGCATTGATTATTCGCTGGTGGAAGCGTCGCTCGATCTCGGCGCCCGCCCGTTAAAAACCTTCTTCAGCGTCATTGTCCCGCTGACCAAAGGCGGCATTATCGCCGGGTCAATGCTGGTCTTTATCCCGGCGGTCGGGGAGTTTGTGATCCCGGAACTGCTCGGCGGCCCTGACAGCATTATGATTGGCCGCGTACTGTGGCAGGAGTTCTTCAATAACCGCGACTGGCCGGTGGCGTCGGCGGTGGCGATTGTCATGCTGCTGCTGCTGATCGTGCCGATCATGTGGTTCCACAAGCATCAGCAGAAACAGATGGGAGATCACGGATGAACAACTTACCGGTAGTGCGCTCCCCGTGGCGAATTGCGATCCTGGTGATTGGCTTTACCTTCCTGTATGCGCCGATGCTGATGCTGGTGATCTACTCGTTCAACAGCTCTAAGCTGGTAACGGTCTGGGCGGGCTGGTCGACGCGCTGGTACAGCGAGCTGTTCCACGACGATGCGATGATGAGCGCGGTGGGGCTGAGCCTGACGATTGCCGCCCTGGCGGCGACAATGGCGTCGGTGCTGGGCACGATCGCCGCGCTGGTGATGGTGCGCTTCGGGCGTTTTCGCGGCTCAAACGGGTTCGCCTTTATGATCACCGCGCCGCTGGTTATGCCGGACGTGATCACCGGACTCGCGCTGCTGCTGCTGTTCGTGGCCCTGGCACACGCCATCGGCTGGCCGGCGGATCGCGGCATGCTCACCATCTGGCTGGCGCACGTCACCTTCTGTACGGCCTACGTGGCGGTAGTGATCTCCTCGCGCCTGCGCGAGCTGGATCGCTCCATTGAAGAGGCGGCGATGGATCTTGGCGCGACGCCTCTGAAGGTCTTTTTCATCATCACCCTGCCGATGATTATGCCGGCGGTGATCTCCGGCTGGCTGCTGGCGTTTACGCTGTCGCTGGACGATCTGGTTATCGCCAGCTTTGTCTCCGGACCGGGCGCGACGACGCTGCCGATGCTGGTCTTCTCCAGCGTGCGCATGGGGGTCAACCCGGAGATTAACGCCCTGGCTTCCATCATCCTCGGCGTGGTCGGAATTGTCGGATTTATCGCCTGGTATTTGATGGCGCGCGCGGAAAAACAGCGCGTGCGCGATATCCAGCGTGCAAGACGCGGCTGAAGGATTTAAAATTTCCAGTGATGTGCCGCGCATGACGCGGCACTGTTTTTCAGGGAAGTAAAACATTGGGATTATTAAAAAAATCACGTACTACGCACGCGCGACCTAACGTACCTGCTCTGGTTCAGGTGGCGGCGCTCGCCATTATTATGATCCGCTGCCTCGACGTGCTGATGATTCTGAACACCCTGGGCGTGCGCGGCATCGGTGAATTCATTCACCGCAGCGTGCAGACGTGGAATCTGACGCTGGTCTTTTTGAGCAGCCTGGTGCTGGTGTTTATCGAGATCTACTGCGCGTTTTCGCTGGTTAAAGGGCGCAACTGGGCGCGCTGGGTCTATATGCTGACGCAGATTACCGCGGCGAGCTATCTCTGGGCCGCTTCGCTGGGGTATGGCTACCCGGAGCTGTTCAGTATTGCCGGTGAGTCCAAACGCGAGATCCTGCGCGCGCTGTTTATGCAAAAACTGCCGGACATGCTGGTGCTCTTTCTTCTCTTCGTTCCGGCCTCCAGTCGGCGGTTCTTCCGCCTGCAATAATGTGTATAATCGCAGCCCTCGTGATTTTTAAGGTTTTCATATGCAGTGCGCACTCTATGCCGCCGGACGCTGCCGCTCCTGTCAGTGGATAGAACAACCGGTCTCTCAACAACTCACCGCCAAAATGGCCGACCTGCAACAGCTGCTGGCAGAACACGCGGTGGGCGAGTGGTGCGCACCCGTCAGCGGCCCTGAGCAGGGTTTTCGCAATAAAGCCAAAATGGTGGTCAGCGGCAGCGTGGAAAAACCGCTGCTGGGGATGCTGCACCGCGACGGTACGCCGGAAGATTTAACCGACTGCCCGCTATATCCCGCCTCGTTTGAGCCCGTCTTTGCCGCGCTGAAACCATTTATCGCGCGTGCAGGGTTAACGCCTTACAGCGTTGCCCGCAGGCGCGGCGAGCTGAAATACCTTCTGCTGACGGAAAGCCAACTCGACGGCGGCATGATGCTGCGCTTCGTGCTGCGCTCTGAAACTAAGCTGGCGCAGCTGCGCGCGGCGCTGCCGTGGCTGCAGGAACAGCTGCCGCAGCTGAAGGTCATTACGGCGAATATTCAGCCGGTGCATATGGCGATCATGGAAGGGGAGAAAGAGATTATCTTCACCGACCAGCACGCGCTGGCCGAAAACTTCAACGGCGTGCCGCTGTGGATCCGCCCGCAAAGCTTCTTCCAGACTAACCCAACCGTGGCTAGCAGCCTGTACGCCACCGCCCGCGACTGGGTTCGTGCGTTAAACATCCATCATATGTGGGATCTGTTCTGCGGCGTGGGCGGGTTTGGCCTGCACTGCGCCACGCCGGAGATGCAGCTCACCGGCATTGAGATCTCTGCCGAAGCGATTGCCTGCGCGAAGCAGTCCGCCGCCGAACTGGGGTTAACGAATCTGCACTTCCAGGCGCTCGACTCCACGCAGTTCGCGACCGGCCAGGGCAACGTGCCGGAGCTGGTGCTGGTCAACCCGCCGCGCCGCGGCATCGGCAAGGCGCTGTGCGACTACCTGAGCCAGATGGCGCCGGAATACATCATCTATTCCAGCTGCAACGCGCAGACCATGGCGAAAGACATTGCGCAACTACCGGGCTATCGCGTTGAACGCGTTCAGCTTTTTGATATGTTCCCGCATACCGCGCATTATGAAGTGTTGACGCTGCTCGTGAAATCTTAAACAAAATGTGAACTCTTCCCCCGCTCGAAATCAGGTAAGCTTACGTCATAAGACATGAATAAAGGCTTACCCATGAAGCAGATCCTGCTGGTGGAAGACGACCATGATATCGCGGCGCTTCTGCGACTCAATTTAGAAGACGAAGGCTATGCCATCACCCACGAGCCCGACGGGGGCAAGGCCTTACTGCGTCTTGAAAAACAGCCTTGGGATGCGGTGATCCTCGACCTGATGCTGCCCAGCGTTGACGGTCTGGAGATTTGCCGCCGCATCCGTCAGATGACGCGCTACCTGCCGGTGATCATCATCAGCGCCCGCAGCAGCGAAACCGACCGCATCACCGGGCTGGAAACCGGCGCCGACGACTATCTGGCAAAACCGTTCTCCGTGCAGGAGCTGATTGCGCGTATCAAAGCACTGTTTCGTCGCCAGCAGGCGATGGGGCAGGCGCAAACTGACGGACACATTCAGGCGCACGGACTGACCATCGATCCGCTGGCGCGCAGCGTGCTGCTACACGGCCAGGTGGTGGACCTCACCCCGCGCGAGTTCGAGCTGCTCTACTTCTTTGCCCGTCATCCCGGCGAGGTGTTCTCCCGTCTGGCGCTGCTGGAGCAGGTCTGGGGCTACCAGCACGAAGGCTACGAGCACACCGTCAACACCCATATCAACCGCCTGCGCATCAAGATAGAGAAGGACGCCGCCGAGCCGGAGATCATTCGCACCGTCTGGGGCAAGGGCTATAAATTTGCGGAGCCAAATCATGATGCGCCGCTTTAGCCTGAGTCAGCGCCTGACGCTGCTGTTCATCCTGCTGATGATGCTCTGCGCCGCCGTCGCCTGCGCGGTACAGCTCTACACCAGTACGCAGTACGGTAACGCGATGGTGCAGCGGCTGTCGGGCGGGCTGGCGCAGCAGATCGTCCAGCGTGAACCGATTCTGGACGCGCAGGGCAGGGTCGACCGAAGGGCTCTCAAGCCGCTGTTCGATCGGCTGATGACCTTTAATCCGAGCGTTGAGCTGTACGTTGTCTCCCCGGACGGCGATATCATGGCCGATGCCGCACCGCCGGGCCACATTCAGCGGCAAAAAATCGATCTGGCCCCGGTTCAGACCTTCCTGAGCGGTACCGCCATACCGGTCCTGGGCGACGATCCTCGTAGTCAAAATAAAAAGGTCTTTAGCGCCACGCCGCTGCGGCAGGACGGCGAGCTAAAAGGCTATCTGTACATTATCTTGCAGGGCGAGGAGTCAAACGCTCTGGCGGAAATGGCCTGGCACAAGGCGCTGTGGAGTACCGTCCTGTGGTCACTGCTGTGGGTCGTGCTGTTTGGGCTGCTGGCAGGGCTGCTGGTCTGGTACTGGGTCACGCGCCCGGTAAAACAGCTGACGGTGGAGGTCGCCGGGCTGGAGCAGGACAGCATGAGCGCAATCAGGCTGCTGACGGCACAGACGCCGGACACGGCGGCAAAAGATGAAGTGGCGATCCTGCGCAACAGCTTTATCGAGCTGGCGCGCAAAATCACCCAACAGTGGGATCGGCTGGCCGACAGCGATCGCCAGCGTCGGGAGTTTATCGCCAATATTTCGCACGATCTCCGCACGCCGCTGACCTCACTGCTGGGCTATCTCGAAACCCTGTCGCTCAAATCCGCCACCCTGACGCCGCAGGAGCACCAGCAGTATCTCGCCACCGCGCTGCGTCAGGGGCAAAAAGTCCGGCATCTTTCGCAGCAGCTGTTTGAGCTGGCGCGCCTTGAACACGGCGGTATTAAACCCCAGCGCGAGCGGTTCGCAATGGCGGAGCTGATTTCCGACGTGGCGCAGAAGTTTGAGCTCACGGCCCGCACGCGAGAGGTCAATCTGCATATTGACGTGCCGGGGCCGCTGCCGATGGTAAACGCCGATGTGTCGATGATTGAACGCGTGGTGACCAACCTGCTGGATAACGCGATGCGCCATACGCCGGGCGGCGGAGAAATTCGCCTGGCGGTGTGGCAGGAAAATGAACAGCTGCAGGTCGAAGTGTCCGACAGCGGAACGGGCGTGGATGCCTCGCTGCGCGACGATCTGTTCCAGCGGCCATCGGCGTTGAATACCCAGGCATCGCGGGAGAATCGCGGCGGGCTGGGGCTGTTAATCGTGAAACGTATGCTGGAGCTGCACGGCGGCGGGATCAGGCTGATGGAGTCGGTGAGCGGGGCGCGGTTCAGGTTCTTTGTGCCGCTGTGAGAGAGTGCCGGGTGGCGGCTTCGCCTTACCCGGCCTACAGACTACCACCCCCGTAGGCCGAGCCACCCGGCAAAAAAATCTTACTGCGGGAACCACTGATCGCTGATTTTCTGATAGGTGCCGTCCGCTTTAATCGCTTTCAGCGCGCCGTTCAGTTTTTCCAGCAGGGCCTTGTTATCCGGACGTACCGCGATGCCCAGACCCGTACCGAAGTACTGCGGATCGGTCACTTTCTCGGTTGCGGTGCCCAGCTGCGGATTGGTTTTGAGCCACTCGTTCACCACGGCGGTATCGCCGAACACGCCGTCGATACGGCCATTTTTCAGGTCGATAATCGCGTTCTGGTAGCTGTCGTAGGCTACGGTTTTCACTTCAGGATGCTTGTCCTGCAGGTATTTCTGGTGCGTGGTGCCGTTTTCCATCCCGATGCGTTTGCCTTTCAGCTGATCGAAAGAGGTATACGCGCCTTTCTTCGCAATCACCACCGCCGAGTTGGCGTAGTACGGGTCGGTGAACGCCACCTGCTTGCTGCGCTCAGGCGTGATGTCCATCCCGGAGATCACCGCGTCGTATTTTTTGAACTTCAGCGACGGGATCAGGCTGTCAAAAGCATGGTTAGTAAAGGTGCAGTCGGCCTGCATCTGTTTGCACAGCGCTTTCGCCAGATCGATATCGAAACCGACGATCTGGTTGCTGGCATCCAGCGACTCAAACGGCGGATAGGTGGCGGACACGCCAAAATTGATTTTATCAGCTGCGGATGCGCCAGCGGCGAAGGTGGCGAGTAATGCGGCCAGAACTAACTTTTTCATTGTAATGCTCCCGTCTGTCTTATTTATGCGCCGTGTCTGCGGCATGGATGTACAATGCCATTTAATGAATTTGTATGCAATAAAAATGATTAATTATTATTTTTATGGCAAAAAAAAGCGGATAACCAGAAAGTTACCCGCATTGATTAATCACATTTATGCACTTCTTGCCGGGTGGCGCTGCGCTTAGCCCGCCTACGATCTGCGCTCAAACGCCAGCGCTTTACGCTCGATCAGGCGCATCATCAGCGTCAACAGGCCGTTAACCACCAGGTAAACCACGCCTGCGGCACCGAACACCATCACGTCATAGGTGCGTCCATACAGCAGCTGTCCGTGACCCATCACCTCCATCAGGGTGATGGTGTAGGCCAGGGAGGTACTCTTGAACACCAACACCACTTCGTTGGAGTAGGAGGAGAGCGCGCGCTTAAAGGCGTACGGCAGCAGGATCGCCAGCGTGTCTTTCTTGCTCATGCCCAGCGCTCCGCAGGACTGCCATTGTCCTTCCGGAATGGCGCGGATCGCGCCGTAGAACAGCTGGGTGGTATAGGCCGCACTGTTGAGCGAAAGGGCAATCAGGGCACACAGCCACGGTTCAGAGAGCAGATGCCAGATAACCGGATACTCCTGCAGCGACGGGAACTGGCCCGGGCCGTAGTAAATCAGGAAGATCTGCACCAGCAGCGGCGTACCGGTAAACAGGGTGATGTAGCCGCGCACAATCCACACCAGCACCGGCGTTTTCAGCGTCAGAATAATGGTGAAGATAAGGGCCAGGATCAGCGCCACGATAATGGACGCCACGGTCAGCGTCAGGCTGGTGTGCAACCCTTTCATCAGCTCGGGGAAATATTCAAGCATCAGCCTGGTCTCCGTTCAAAGCGCGTCGCACGCAGGTCAATACGCTTGAGGATGTACTGACTGAGCAACGTGATCACCAGGTAGATAGCCGCCGCCACAATGTACCAGGTAAAAGGCTCCTGGGTGCGGGTGGCGATGCTTTTGGTTTGCAGCATCAAATCGTTAACGCTTATCAGGCTCACCAGCGCGGTATCTTTCAGCAGCACCAGCCACTGGTTGCCGAGGCCCGGCAGGGCATGGCGCCACATCTGCGGCATAACCAGACGGAAGAAGATCGCTGATTTCGACAGGCCTAACGCCTGACCCGACTCCCACTGACCCTGCGGCACGGCTTTCAGCGCACCGCGCAGGGTTTGCGACGCGTACGCGGAGTAGAGCAGGGAGAGGGCAATCACGCCGCATAGGAACGGGCTGACGTCGAAGTTTTCAATCTGCATCTGCACCGGGATCTGCGCAAAGCCAAGATTGATCGTGAAACCGTCTGACAGCGTCAGCAGCAGCTGTGAGGAGCCGAAATAGATAAACAGGACCACCAGAATTTCCGGAAGCCCACGCAGCACGGTGACCAGCGCGGAGCCTGTCCAGGCGACGGGGAACCATTTCGCGGATTCCCACACCGCAAAGAACATCGCCAGCACGAGGCCGATAATCAGTGCGCAAACGGCAAGGCCGACGGTCATCCCGGCGGCGCTTGCTAAAGGAAAAATTTCATTCATCAGGAATTACTTCTGGAACCATTTTTTGTAGATGGTTTCGTAGGTGCCGTCTTTCTTCACTTTTTCCAGCGCAGCGTTGAATTTCTGCTGCAGCTCAGTGTTGCCCTGACGAACGGCAATCCCCAGACCGGTACCGAAGTAATCCTTATCGGTCACTTTGTCGCCCACTGGCGCCAGCTTATCGTTGGCTTTCAGCCACTCGGTCACGACTGCGGTATCACCAAATACGCCGTCGATACGGCCATTTTGCAGATCCAGCTTCGCGTTCTGGTAGCTGTCATACGGAACGGTGGTGATTTCCGGATGTTTATCCATGATGAATTTCTGGTGCGTGGTGCCGTTCTGCACGCCAACTTTTTTGCCTTTCAGCTGATCGACAGAGGTGAATTTACCTTTCTGACCAATGAACAGGGCGGAGTTGTCGTAGTAAGGGGTGGTGAACAGCACCTGCTTTTCACGCTCCGGAGTGATGTCCATACCGGCCATCACGGCGTCGATACGGCGGAACTTCAGGCTCGGGATCAGGCTGTCGAACGCCTGGTTGCTGAAGGTACAGGTCGCGTCGATCTCTTTACACAGGGCGTTAGCCAGGTCCACGTCGAAGCCAACAATTTTGTTGTTCGCATCAATCGACTCAAACGGAGGGTAAGAGGCTTCCGTGGCGAAACGAATGGTCTGGGCTGCGGTAGCAGAAAGGGTAACGCCAGCAAGCAGCACGGCAAGTAATACTTTTTTCATTATATTTCCCCTGACACAATCAATGAGATAAATAGTTTTTGAAGGCATCGGTTTGCGGGTTCGCGAAGCAGCTCGCATCACCTTGCTCAACGATATACCCGTTTTCCATGTAGACCACACGGCTGGCGGTTTTACGCGCCACTTCCACTTCGTGGGTGACGATAACCTGCGTAATATTGGTTTCCGCCAGCTCGCGAATGATGCTGACGATCTGGGCGGTGATTTCCGGGTCCAGCGCCGCGGTTGGCTCATCAAACAGCAGTACCGCAGGCTCCATCATCAGCGCGCGGGCAATGGCTACGCGCTGCTGCTGACCACCGGAAAGGTGCAGCGGAAAGCGGTCGCTGTAAGGCTTAAGGCGCAGACGATCCAGCAGCTTTTCAGCGCGAGCGATCGCCTGATCCTTACTTAACCCCAGCACGCGGCACGGCGCTTCAATCAGGTTTTGCAGTACGGTCAGATGCGGCCAGAGATTGTATTGCTGGAAGACCATGCCAACGTTTTGACGCAGTTCGCGAATCGCTTTATCAGACGGCGTTTTCGCGAAATCAAAATGGTTACCGGCAATTGCCAGCGTACCTGAACGGGGCATTTCAAGCAGATTAAGGACGCGCAGAAGGGAGCTTTTGCCTGCACCGCTTGGGCCAAGCAAAACCAGCGTTTCGCCTTCCGGGCAGTTCAGCGTGATGTCAAACAGCGCCTGGTGTGCGCCGTAGAAGCAGTTAATGCCGTTTAGTTTAATACTCATCGGGGCAGTCTTTACTCATCCAGGCAATCTATAGCAATTGAGGCCGCAGATAGTACCGTTGACAGAATAGTTATGCAATATTTATGCGTTAAAAGTTAAATATAACCCGCGTTTCCTCTTAAACATAGCACAAAATAGCGAACGGTAAGGTCGGCGAGTATAAATGTCGGCATTCCGCATGAAATGCCGCACATTTTACGGGGGTTACCGGGTTGAATCGGTGGGTTTAGCGATTCTCAATCGACTGGCGAAGCGTGCCTGCCGGAGCATGAACGCTGCCGCCAACGTAGCGCACGTCATCAACCGCCCAGCACTGTCCTTCACGGATCATCAGTACTTCATCCTGCCAGGTTTGGGTTCCCTGCGTCAGCTTCACGCGCAACGGAATATTGCGGGCATCGGTATTCGGGATGGTTGACGCGCTGGCCACTTCGGCGCTGTCCGGCAGCGTGGTGCGGCTGGAGAACGGATCGGATTTCAGCAATGTGTTGTGCTGAGGATCGCGGGTGGCGTCGTTAAGCAGTTTTGCCAGACCGTCGCTCAGATACGGGCGCAGGCCGGTGAGATCGTTGCTGCGGTGCTGAATGCGATAATCATAGAACTGCTGCGCTACGGCGTCCGGGCCGCCCTCAATGCAGGGGCCGCTGCGGGTACCGATATCCTTAAAGGCTGGCGTGACCGTGGTGGTACAGGCGCTGAGCACCAGCGCGCAGGGCACCAAAAGTGTTAAAGCAGAATAGCGCATGTTGATTTCCTTATTTATTAACTATCCTTTCAATCATAGCGTAACGAACCGATAATGCTGTGCCTAAGGCATTGAACGCTAAAGAAGGAGAGAAACCATGCAGTTTTCAACAACGCCAACCCTGGAAGGACAGACAATAACCGAGTATTGCGGTGTGGTTACCGGCGAAGCGATTCTCGGCGCCAATATCTTCCGCGACTTTTTTGCCGGTATCCGCGATATCGTTGGCGGCCGCTCGGGCGCATACGAAAAAGAGCTGCGCAAAGCGCGCGAAATCGCCTTTAAAGAGCTTGGCGAGCAGGCGGAAGCCCTCGGCGCTGATGCGGTCGTGGGGATTGATATCGACTACGAAACGGTCGGAAAAGATGCCAGCATGCTGATGGTGAGCGTAAGCGGTACGGCGGTGAAAACCCTCCGATGAGGCGTTCGCTTGCCACGCTCCTGCTGGCGCTGCTGCTGGCAGGATGCGTCACGGAAAAAGGGATTATCGACAAAGGCGCCTACGAGCTGGACACGCGCCATCAGGCGCAGGCGGCTTACCCGCGCATCAAGGTGCTGGTGATCCACTACACCGCGGATGACTTTGACAGCTCGCTGGCCACGCTGACTGATAAGAACGTCAGCTCTCACTATTTGATCCCGGCTAAACCCCCGGCACCGGACGGTAAGCCGCGTATCTGGCAGCTGGTACCCGAAAGCGAACTGGCCTGGCATGCGGGCATCAGCTTCTGGCGCGGCACCAACCGCATTAACGATACGTCGGTCGGCATTGAGCTTGAGAACCGCGGCTGGCAAAAAACGTCGGGCGTTAAGCATTTTACGCCGTTTGAGCCTGAGCAAATTGCGGCGCTGGTTCCGCTCGCCAAAGACATTATTACCCGCTACAACATCAGGCCTGAAAATGTGGTAGCCCATTCGGACATCGCCCCGCAGCGCAAAGACGATCCCGGCCCGCTGTTCCCGTGGCAGGCGCTCGCCATGCAGGGCATCGGCGCGTGGCCGGACCCGGCGCGGGTGGCGTTTTACCTGAACGGCAAGCCGCGCGATGAGCTCGTGGAGCCGAAGGTGCTGCTCGATCTGCTGGCGCGCTACGGCTATGAGGTGACCGATAACATGACGAACGCACAGCAGAAGCGCGTTATCGTCGCGTTTCAGATGCATTTTCGCCCGGCGCGCTGGGACGGCGTGGCCGATCGCGAAACGCTGGCTATCGCGGAGGCGCTGTTAGAGCGCTACGGGCAGGGGTAATCCTCCGGGTTACCCGACGCCACTTTACACGGTCTTCTTTTGGACATTTTTTTAATCACATTCACGACGTGAATATTTTATAGTTTCCTCAGTCGAAATTACTCGCAAACGTGTTTGACAATATATCAGCACGACAAATAAGAAATACGGATACGCTTACGTCTTAGCGTTACTTTACATTTGTTAAATGGACTACACATTTATGCGCTGTGATTGCACACGTTCACCTTTTCCAACTTAATATTAATAGGTTTAACTATGTTAAGTATCTACAGTAAAAATAGCCGTCCCAAAGATGAACTCGACGCCATTATCGCGGTAACTGAAGGTTTTGAAGAAAGGACCTTACGAAAATGGCAGCGTATTAGTACAGAGAATAACGAAAATATTCATTTTATCATTAGCGGTGAGGTTGAATTCCGCCGCGAGTCCGATGAACTATGTATGTTCACCTTACAGAATAAATGTATTTTCGGGCTCTCCTCTATTTATTACAACTCAACGCATATGTACGGCCTGGTTCGTTCCAATACCGTGGTGCGGACCATTAAAAAAGATGATTTTGTCCGCCTGATGAACGAAAAAAACCTGTGGGAAGCCTTGAGTAAAGTCCTCTCCTGGTATATTTGCCTGCTCAGCAAACGTGACGAAGTGCTGGTGGCCCGCAGCGCGTACTCGATTGTTCGCGAGTTCTTGCTGGAAATCAACGAACTGATGGTGCACCATCAGCGCGATATCAATGTTTACGACTATATTCAGGAATATACCAGCCTGGCCCGGAGTACCATTATTAAAATCCTCGCTGACCTGAAGAAAGGTAATTATATTCAGGTTGAGAAAGGTCGTCTTATGTATTTGTCAGTATTGCCAGAGAAATATTAATCGCTTTTATCTCCTTTTTAACTGAAAGGAGGGCTATGTTTCAGTAAATTATTTGCCTGCGTTCCTGACGTGGTTTCATCCACGGGAGGCGTGGGCATTTTCCCCTGCGAATAATCTTTTTCCTGCTCTTTTAACGCCTTCAGCAATAATGCCTTTATTGCTCCGTCATCTACTGCCTGACCGGTATTGTCCTGTTCGGGGGAAGCTGCGTTGTTCACTTCTGTTCCTGGTAATGTATCCCGGGAAATATCATGCGGCATTTCACCGTCGGGCGCCTGCTGCCAGTCTGCATCGCCGCTATCAATGGGCATCTCATGCAGCGGCGGCATCTCTTTGGTCACCGGTTCTTGCTTTGGTTCAGGCTGCGGGAACGGTTTACTGACATAGACATAATGCATATCCGATAGCGTCGTTTCTGGCTTAACGGCGCTTGCTTTTACTGGCTCAGGTACGGGATGCCGCAGATCCCAGTAGAGATGAGCATAGAGTCCCGCAGCGATCGTCATCACTATTCCCACCACCCAGATCAGGGTGGCACAGACCACTTTTTTCAGCGAGGGGCGTCGGTACGAAAACCAGACCGGCGCGTTCAGAGTATAGCTGCGCTGGGCAGCCAGAGTGATCGTCGACATTATGAATGCTTCTCCTGCGCGGTGGGGGTCGCAGATATATTTGTGGACTGAATAAGTACGCTTGGCGTAGTCCTGGTTTCACGCATTAACTGCATCAATGTATCTTCACCCGCAATCCCGTCCACATGCAGATGCATTTTCTGCTGAAACTCACGGGTACGCTGCATCAGTTCGGCCGTCCACACCTTGGCGTGGGTTTCGGGCTGATTCAGCGCCAGGCTAAGCTGCTGATCTATCCAGCCCAGATCGTTGGCGCTGCTTTCGGCGCTCACGGCATCTTTCCCCTGCGGCGTCAGGCGGTGCAGCTGGGTGTAATTGCCCGTTGCATGCTGGTTATACCAGCTGCGACTTACCTGCCAGGTGCGATTATTCATCAGCAGATCCAGCGAGTTATCATCCACTCTGGCCACCACGGCATAGTTCAGGTGATCGCCGGTTTTGAGCTCGCCGATCCACGGATAACCCTCTTTTGCCAGCTCTTCGACCGGAGCGCTGCCCTCCTTACACATCAGGTTGACCCGCCCGGCGTTCTGGCAGAGCGCCTCATCCGCCGTGGCGTCATAGCCCCACATGGTATAGAGCTGATGCATCGCATCGGGCTTATTCACCACTTCATTATCAATAACCGGCACCACCGGGGCGTTGGTGTTTGGCGTCTGCGGTTTCCAGCTGGCCATCACGGGCAGCTGTACAGGCAGTCTGGCGGTAATGGTGGGCATCAATGTCCAGCCGCAGGCGGCAAACAGTACAGAGGCAAAAAGGCCCATAACGGCAAGACGTTTGCCCTTCGGTTTCGCCGGCAGAACTTCTCCTGCGGCCAGGCGCAGATGGCGCGGCGATACCTGCGCTGAACGCTCGGTCCAGGCGGCCAGCATCGCAAGATGCGCCAGCTCATTGAGCTTGCCTGTCTGTCCATTGGTCAGAGCGTGCATCTTGCGCACGCGGGCCGGGGTAAACGGCGCGGCGTCGCTGCCATGCGCCTCACACTGGGCCTGAACATAGCTCAGAGACTCGCGGCAGGTGAGGTGCCGGAGCGTGTGATGCGTATGAAGAGATTCACGCAACGCGGACTGCTGAAGGGCGGCCTCCTGGTCGGCCGATCCCATCAGCACAACCGACAGAGGCACACCCAGCTCCTGCGCGCGGGTTAACAACATGGACAGTGCGTCATGGCAATTCGCTTTCATCGACTGAATATGCGAAATGACCAGCACTTTACGCGTGGTTTTGCGGGACAACAACTCGTCCTTCCACTGACGCAGCACAGCATCAATAGCCTGGATCCGGGTTTTGCTCTCTTTAGTGGTGGTGTTGAGTTTATAGAGCAGGCCGCTGGCGCTGAGTTTCGGGAAGGCATTAATCGCAAGCAGCGTGCCGTCATGCGCTTTTAGCGCATCGCAAAACTGCGCGGCGAGATAGCTATCGTTGCTAAAGAGCGCAGTAACGCCTGTTGTCTGGCACTTCTCTTTCAGCAAACCGAACACATCCTGATGATACGGAACAAAAAAATCACCTGGCATCCGGGTGATAGTCCGGAAAGGCTGGGTAGTGAAATTAAAATGGCGCATATACATAGCGTATTACCGTCTCTTTCATTCATAACAAGGAGACGAAAAAGTAAAGGATAGAGACAGAAGGGGCAATTTGAATGCTGGGTAAAAATATTCGCTCTGCGCTTCTATCATAGGTGTATCTCACGATCAATATTTTTCTAAATTATTGTTAGCGCATGTGTGAATGGGCGGGGGCGAGGAAACACACTAGTATTTTGTCACTCACTTATACAGCCCTGTGCTGTGAATTACTGACTGGCAGAAAGGCTCGTTAAAAAATGCGGATGTCATTTGTTACTCAATTGATTATGCCCTGCGTCATGTTTGTGCTGCTTATTTTCTGCGGCCAGCAAGGGTATATGGTTTATAAAGATTATAAGAAAGTGACGAACAGGTTATCTGATTCAAAACAGAAGATGCAAAAAAAAAGTCACGATGAAACCCCGTTTGTACTTTTTACGCCGGCGGTGATGCCAGCGAAACAGCCAGCGGCGGTGAAAAAACAGCTCAGTGCGGAAATCGAAGGTATTCTCAGCAGCGATGAAGCCTGGCTGTCCTTTGCGGTGATAAAAACCCCCGCGGGACAAAAGAGCTATCGCGAGGGCGAAATGCTCGCTGGTTTTGACAATGCCTATATTGCCGAAATTCATCCCGATAATGTGGTGGTGAATTATGAAGGCGCACCGCAGGTTATCTCACTTAAAAAACCAGACTATTTCAAAGGCGGCGTTGACAGTGCCCCGGTAACAAAATCGAAGAAAGATGCAGGGTTGGATAATCTGCATCTGGATGATTATCTGGTGTTAAAGCCGTTAATCGAAAAAGGCCAGCTGGAAGGCTACAACATTAATCCACGCAATGCGTCGCCTTTCTACAGCCATGCTGGCCTGGAAAAAGGTGATGTGGTGGTGAAAGTTGACGATGTGGATATGACTAAAGAGGCGCAGGCAAAAGAGATCGTTGCCCGCTGGTCAAAAATGAAAGCAGCGGATGTCATTATTCGACGTCACGCTCACCTTGAAAATATTCGGGTCAATGTTCTAAACAATTAATAAGTGTACAGACATGAAGAAATTTCCATGGGCGTGCGTAGCGCTGACCGCATTGTCGTTATATTCCGGTTCGCTGTTCGCGGCGAACTTTAGCGCCAGTTTTAAAAATACCGATGTTCGCGAATTTATCGATACCGTCGGGCGTAACCTCAATAAAACTATTCTGGTCGATCCTTCCGTTCAGGGAACGGTGTCGGTCCGCACCTACAACGTACTGACGGAAGATGAATATTACCAGTTCTTCCTCAGCGTGCTGGATCTCTATGGTCTGTCAGTGATCCCGATGGATAACGGGATGGTGAAAGTCGTGCGCTCTTCGGTGGCCCGCATGTCGGGCGCACCGATTGCCGACAGCCAAAACCCCGGCAAAGGCGACGAAATCATCACCCGCGTGGTGCGGATGGAGAACGTCCCGGTACGTGAGCTGGCCCCCCTGTTGCGTCAGCTGAACGACGCCTCCGGCATCGGTAACGTGGTCCATTTTGAGCCGTCAAACGTGCTGCTGTTAACCGGCAAAGCCTCGGTGGTTAACCGTCTGGTGGATCTGGTGCAGCGTGTGGATCAAAGCGGCGTCCAGCGCCGTGAAATCGTGCCACTGCGTTTTGCCTCGGCCAAAGATCTTTCTGACATGTTGAACAATCTCAACAACGAAGAGCAGAAAGGGCAAAATGCCCCTCAGCTGGCGACCAAAGTGGTCGCCGACGATGAAACCAACAGCCTGGTGATCAGCGGCAGCCCGGACGCGCGTCAGCGCACCCGGATGCTGATTTCCCAGCTCGATCGCGAGCAGAACAACGAGGGCAACACCCGCGTCTTCTACCTGAAATACGCCAACGCCACCAAAGTGGTGCCGGTGCTGACGGGGATCGGCGAGCAGCTGAAAGATAAAGCGGGCGGTGGCAAGAGCAAAGCCGCGCCGATGGCAGGTGACCTGAATATTACCGCCGACGAGTCTACCAATTCACTGGTGATCACCGCCCAGCCAAATGTCATGAACTCGCTTGAAAAAGTGATCGACAAGCTGGATATCCGCCGTCCGCAGGTGCTGGTGGAGGCGATTATCGCCGAGGTACAGGACGGTAACGGTCTGGATCTGGGCGTGCAGTGGACCAGTAAACACGGTGGGGTTCAGTTTGGTTCGACCGGCCTGCCGATCAGCCAGATCAAGAAGTCCAAAGTCATTGGCAGCTATACGGGCCTGGCGACCGGCTTCTTTAACGGCGACTTCGGCGCGCTGATGACGGCGCTGTCCACTAACGGCAAAAACGACATTCTGTCGACGCCGAGCGTGGTCACGCTGGATAACAAAGAGGCGTCGTTCAACGTCGGTCAGGACGTGCCGGTGCTTTCCGGTTCGCAGACCACCAGCGGTGATAACGTCTTTAACTCGGTGGAGCGTAAGACCGTTGGTACCAAGCTGAAAATCGTTCCGCAGATCAACGATGGCGACATGATCCATCTGAAGATCGAGCAGGAGGTCTCCAGCGTGGACAGCAACGCGACGGCTGACGCCAGCCTCGGCCCAACCTTCAACACCCGCACCATCAATAACGAAGTGATGGTCCACAGCGGGCAGACGGTGGTGCTGGGGGGGTTGATGGAAAACGTCACCAAACAGTCGGTTTCGAAAGTGCCGTTGCTGGGCGATATTCCAGTGGTGGGACAGCTGTTCCGCTATACCTCGCAGGACAGCGCCAAGCGTAACCTTATGGTGTTTATCCACACCACCGTACTGCGCGACGACGACAACTACAGCGCGGCTTCGAAAGAGAAATATGACCAGATCCAGGCGCGTCAGCAGCAGCGTATGGAGGAGCATAAGCTGGGTATTATCGAGAATGCGGACAACCCAATGCTGCCAGCCTATCCGTCCCAGAGCCACGCCGCACCGGTGAGCGCCAGTGCGCCGGTGTCGTCCCGCAACCCGTTTAAAGAATAAGGCGCAAGCGACATGACCGAGATGAGTAATGCGCTCTGTACCAGCACCTGGGCGAAAGAGAACGGGGTTCTGTTCTATAACGACGAGGTTTATATCCGCGAGGATGCGCAGGCGTATGCCCTGCTGGAGATGCGCCGCGTGCTGGGGCGCTCCTATGCCCCGACGATCTTGACGGCGGAAGCGTTTGACGAACTGCTGACCAACATCTGGCAGCAGAACAGCGGCGTCTCGCAGCAGCTGGTGGACGACATGGACGCCGATATTGACCTTATGGCGTTAACCGAGGAGATCCCTGACAACGAAGATCTGCTGGATAACGACGAGAACTCGCCGGTGATCCGCCTGATCAACGCCATTATGGGTGAAGCAGTGAAAGAGGGGGCCTCCGATGTTCACATCGAGACCTTCGAGCGCACCCTGAGCATTCGTTTTCGCGTTGACGGCGTGCTGCGTCCGGTGCTGCAGCCGGCGCGCAAGCTCGCGCCGCTGCTGGTGTCGCGTATCAAAGTGATGTCCAAACTGGACATCGCCGAAAAACGTCTCCCCCAGGACGGTCGTATCTCGCTGCGCATTGGTCGTAAGGCCATTGACGTGCGTGTCTCCACTATTCCGTCTCAGTACGGCGAACGCGTGGTGATGCGTCTGCTGGACAAAAGCAACCTTAAGCCGGACATCAACAAGCTCGGTCTGATTGACGAAGAGCTGGTGAAGTTAAAGGGACTGATTGAACGTCCGCACGGCATCATCCTGGTGACCGGCCCGACCGGTTCGGGGAAAAGTACCACCCTGTACGCGCTGCTTTCGGCGCTTAACGGCCATGAACGCAACATTCTGACCGTGGAAGATCCGATCGAGTATGAACTGGAAGGGGTCGGGCAGACCCAGGTCAATCCGCGCGTGGACATGACCTTTGCGCGCGGGCTGCGCGCCATTCTGCGCCAGGACCCGGACGTGGTGATGATCGGGGAAATTCGTGACGGTGAAACCGCGCAAATCGCGGTACAGGCCTCGCTCACCGGTCACCTGGTGATGTCCACGCTGCACACCAACAGTGCCGCGGGCGCCATTACCCGTCTGCGTGATATGGGGCTGGAGTCATTTTTAATTGGTTCGTCGCTGCTTGGCGTCATTGCCCAGCGTCTGGTGCGTCGGCTGTGTCCGCACTGTCGCACGACCAGTCCGCTGGATGACAATGAGAAAGCGCTGTTCACCTTTATGGAAACGCCGCCGAAAGCGATTTATCGCGCCGTGGGCTGTGAACAGTGTCGCCAGAGCGGCTACCAGGGACGCGCAGGCATCCATGAATTTCTGGTGGTCGACAGCGCCATGCGGCGTGCGATCCATGAAGACAAAGATGAGATGTCCATCGAAACGCAGCTTTTCAAAGAGGCCTACAGCCTGCGTGAAAACGGTCTGCTGAAGGTGATCTCCGGCGTGACCTCGCTGGAAGAGGTGATGCGCGTCACCGCCGAGCGCGGAGGGGATGCGTAATGGCCTGGTATGCGTGGTCCGCGACGGATGCCGCGGGGAAAACGCAGCGCGGCAATCTGCAGGCCGAAGGGCCAAAGCAGGTGCGCCAGATGCTGCGTGAACAGAAGCTGATGCCGGTAAATATCTCCCCAATCAGCGATCCGGCGGCAGGAAAAAACGCCCGTAAAGGGGCAAAACTGTCGATTCCAGTGCTGTCGATGTTTACCCGACAGCTCGCGACGCTGGTCAATGCCGCGCTGCCGCTGGAGAGTGCGCTGAAGGCGATTGCGAAGCAGACGGAAGATAAAACCCTGGCAGCGATGGTGACCGAGATCCGCGACAAGATTGTGGAAGGTCACACGCTGTTCGACGCCTTCAGCCAGTTTCCGCGCAGCTTCGACAAGCTCTACTGTACCCTGGTGATGGCCGGTGAAAAGACCGGCCATCTCGGTGGCGTGCTGGAAAAGCTCGCCGAGTACAACGAGCAGCGCCAGAAGATGAAAAGCAAGCTTACCCAGGCGATGGTCTACCCCATCACCCTGACGGTGGTGGCGATCGCGGTGATCTCCATTCTGCTGGTCGCCGTGGTGCCCCAGGTCATCGACCAGTTTACCCACATGAAACAAGAACTGCCCGTGACCACCCGCACGCTGATTGCGGTAAGCGACTTTTTACAGGCCTGGGGAATCGTTATCGCCAGCGGCCTGTTCGGGGCGTCGGCGAGCTTTAAATTTTGGATAAAAAAAGAAAAGAACCGATTTGTTTATCATCGGTGGCTGTTGCTAAAGTCGCCGCTGAAGAAACTGGTCTGCGCCATTAACAGCGCGCGCTACATCCGCACGCTGAGTATTTTGCAGGCCAGCAGCGTTCCGTTGCTGGAGGGGATGTATATCGCGATGGACGGGATTGAAAACCTCTATGCCCGGCAGGTGCTTGAGCAGGCGGCGGACACCGTGCGCCAGGGGGCATCCCTCTACAACGCGCTGGAACAGGCGAGAATTTTCCCACCCACCATGCTCTACATGGTGGCTTCCGGGGAGGAGAGCGGCGAGCTGGGCTCGTTGATGGATCGTGCGGCGGAAAACCAGGAATCTGCATTACAGCATCGAATTACGTTAACGCTGTCGGTATTTGAACCGGCACTGGTAGTAACTATGGCGACCGTTGTTTTATTTATCGTTCTTTCAATATTACAACCGCTTCTTCAACTTAATAATATGGTAGGTTAATCATGTCAGTTAAAAAAAATAGCCTGAAGCGTCAGGCGGGATTCACGCTGCTCGAATTAATGGTAGTGATCGTTATTCTCGGTGTGCTGGCCAGTATGGTCGTGCCTAATTTAATGGGCAATAAAGAAAAAGCCGATATTCAGAAAGCAACCAGCGATATTGTGGCGCTGGAAGGTTCGCTGGATATGTATAAACTCGACAACCATCGCTATCCGACTACCGAACAGGGGCTGCAGGCGCTGGTGACCAAACCTGAAATTGCGCCCATTCCGAAAGGCTACCGCGACGACGGCTATATTCGCCGCCTGCCGCAGGACCCCTGGGGCAACGACTATATTCTGGTCAGTCCGGGTGAGCATGGTGCTGTCGATATTTTCTCAGCCGGACCGGATGCAGAAGCGAATACTGCCGACGATATCAGCAACTGGTCTTTTGATAAAAAAGATAAGTAATGAATAAGCAACGTGGATTTACCCTGCTGGAAATTATCGTGGCGCTGGTGATATTCGCCCTGAGCGCCATGATGGTGGTCACCACCATTCCATCACGCAGCGGCGCAGATACATTTGGTCAGCAGCTAAAATCCCTCGTTGAATATGGTTCTGACCGTGCGGTAATGGACGGAAATATTGTCGGGCTGGTGATGACCTCGTCAGAATTTAAGCTGGTTACACAGGTTGGAAATAACGGCGAACGCCACTGGGCACCGTTAAAGGCGGGGCGGATCGCCACCCGCGGCGAGTTTCCGGAGGAGATGCATGTCTCCCTCTCGCCGCGAACGCTGGCGGCCACGCTGAACGATGAACCGCAAATCATTTTTTTGCCGGACGGCGAGCTTAGCCGCTTCACGCTCAGCCTCGAAAGCCTGGATAAAAAGCAGCGCTTTCACGTGACGTCGCAGGGCTCTGTTCCCGTGGTGGTGGAAAACGATGACTAAACGCAAAACCAACGAGCAGGGGATGACCCTGCTGGAAGTGATGGTGGCGCTGGTGATTTTTTCCACCGCGGCGCTGGCGCTGATGAACTCCGTCACCCTCAACGTGCGCTTCACCCACAGCCTGTCAGAAACGCTTCAGGCCAGCTGGGTGGCGGAAAACCAGCTGGCGCAAGCGCAGCTGGCTCAGACCGATTTCCCGGACGCAGAGCAGGAGGGCACCGAAACCATGGGCGGACAAACCTGGACCTGGCATATCCAGCGGGTAAAAACCGCCGAAAATACCTTTGCCGATGAGGTTCGTGTGTACAGCGAAGGAAGCGATGCGCAACCGGTTGTGGCGCTTCAGCTCGCCGAACCGGAGGTGGATCGTGAGTAAGGTGCAGCGTCAGCAGGGTTTTACCCTGCTGGAAATCATGATTGCGCTGGCTATCTTCGCGGTGATCAGCATTCTCGCCTGGCAAATTCTTGACGGGGCGATGCGCACCTCGACGGCCAGCGACGAGGCGGCGACAAAGGTGACGGCGCTTCAGCGTACGTACAACCTGCTCTCGCGTGACTTTTATCAGCTGCAGGCGCGCGCGCCGCGCAACAGCGGCGAGGTGTTCGTTCAGCAGCCGAATGGTCTGGAAATGACAACCCTGAACGGCATCAGCGGCCAGGTGCAGCTGGAGCGGGTGCGCTGGACGTTAAGAGACAAGCGCCTGTGGCGCAACGTCCGGGCTGCCATCGATGGTCCCGCCAGCGCGCAGCCGGAAGAAGTGCCGATTTTAAGCGAAGTGAAAGCGCTGAAATGGCGCTTCTGGCACGAAGGCTGGCAGGAGAAATGGACCGACGTCGCCCATCAGCCGGACGGCGTTGAGCTGAATCTGACCATGGAAAACGGCGAAACCTGGCGCTGGGTTTTTATCACTCCCGGCGATATGCCTGAGATCCAGGCAGCGTCAAAAGAGACCAATGCGAACCCGGCGCAGCCGGCAGCGGAGAATGCGGCCCAGCCCGTAACAACCCCGCAGCCCGATACGGCAGTACAGCCAGGAGTGAGTTCATGAGCGGCAAAACAGCGCGAAAAGAGCGCGGCGTGGCGCTACTGGTGGTGCTGATCCTGCTGGTGATGATGTCCGCCCTGGCGGCGAAAATCAGTCAGCAGTTCTGCCGCCACCTGCAAAAAACGCATTATCAGGTCAGCCAGCAGACGCTGCGCTGGGCCATTGCCCGTCAACAGAAGGTACTGGAAAACGTATTGCAGAAAGCGGCC
The DNA here is from genome assembly GCF_014982155.1 of Enterobacter cloacae complex sp. P16RS2. Lineage (NCBI taxonomy): Bacteria > Pseudomonadati > Pseudomonadota > Gammaproteobacteria > Enterobacterales > Enterobacteriaceae > Enterobacter > Enterobacter cloacae complex sp. P16RS2. Next base: position 135,320 of record NZ_JADCKW010000007.1, read on the forward strand.
AGTTCAGAAGGGGCGGGCCTGTCGCCGCAAGGTGACTGGGCGCAGCCGCTGGAAACCCACGGGGATAATTACACTGTGGTGAGTCAGGTAGAAGATGCCCGGACCTGCTTTAACGTCAACAGTCTGCTGGCCGTTGACGCCGCGCCAGCGGCGCCGGCCGACGCTGCTGCGCTACCGGAAAAACCGGTGAAAGAGCAGATTATCGAACAACTGCTGACAGAAAGTGGTGTCGGTACGCTGGCGGCAGAAGAGATTTACCAGCAACTGGTGGATTATCTTGACGCCGACGACGTGACGGCGAAACAGGGCCAGGAGGCCGACGCCTGGGCAAGCGTTACTCCCGCCCGTGGTCCAGCGAATCAAATGATGCGCACCATTAACGAAATCAGACTGCTGCCCGCCTTTCCGCAGGAGGCGTGGCCGAAGGTCAGCAAGCTGCTGTGCGCCTTGCCGGATACGGATGGCACCCTAAATGTGAATACCTTAACACGGGAACAGGCGCCGCTGCTGGCGGCGGTTTTTACCGGCGTGTTAAACACGGATGACGCTGCCCGCCTGATCGATTCACGCCCGGAAGAGGGATGGGAATCGCTGGAGGCGTTCAGCAAAGTGCTGGAGAGCACCTATCCGCAGACCAAAGATATCCTGGCGCAGATTCAGGACAGGGTTGCGGTCAACACTCGCTATTTTCGGGTGGATACCATCGGCAATACCGATGATTTAACGCTGCGCGTCGTCAGTCAGCTTCACGTTGACAGTGAGGCGGGTAAGGTCGTGACCTGGCAACGCCGCTTCCGAATGGTTGAATAAGATAAGTAGAAGATGATGAAAAAGGTGCTTTTTATTCGTCCCGACACCCGCGAGGACGGCAAAATTTGGTGGTGTGAATCCGGTAACGATCGGGTGGAATATCTGACGGGCTGGAGCGCGTTGAGCGAACTTTCCAGCCACCCGCTTTCTCAGCAGGTGTGCCTGCTGCTGCCGGCGAGCGAGACAATCTTTCGTCATTTTACCCTGCCAAAAAAAGGGTTTTCCGCCCAGACGGCGCAGTTCTCGTGGATGGCGGAAGAGACGTTGCTCGGCGAGGTGGAGACGCTGCACTGGACGGTGCTGAACAAAAAGGGACAGGAGGTGGATGCCGTAGCCATCGACGCTGAACGTCTGCGCCACTGGCTTGCGCTGTTCGCTCAGGCGGGCCTCGCGGTGGTTCAGGTTCTGCCGGATGCCTGGCTGCTGCCGGTGAGCGAAGGGGGCACTACGCTGGTGAGCCTGGAGGAGAGCTACTGGCTGCGTTTTTCTCCCTGCAGCGCTGGCGAAGCCGATGCGGTTCTGCTGCCGCTGCTGTTGCGTAAATGCCTGGCGGGAGAGGTGTGCTGCTACGGCGATGCGCCGCACGGGGTACAGGTGGATGAACTGCTGGCGTGGCAGCATCCGCTTGTGCTGATCCAACCCCAGTGGCAGGGCTGTCGTATCAACATGCTGCACGGAGAGTTTTCCGGGTGCAGCGCCAGCGGTCCGCGTTTGCGTCACGCGAAAACCGCTCTCACTGCGGCAATGCTGCTTTGCGTCGGCCTGCTGATCGGCCCCCGCATGGGTATGGCGTGGATGCTCACTCATCAGCAAAATGAGATCCACCGGGAGATGACCACCGTAGCGCAGCACTATTTCCCGACCCTGCGTCAGACCAGCAACCTGAAGTACTACGTCGGGCAGAATATCAGCAAGGCGAAAAAAGGGATCTTCCTGCAGCTCGAAGCGCTTAATCAAATCAAGCAGTCATTACCGTCTCTGGAGATCAACAGCGTGGAATATGACGAAACGCAAAATCAGCTGACGCTCAATGTAAAATCCATAGATAAACAAACCCTGCAGGATTTTGTCGCCCGCAGCGCCGAAACCTTTGACTTTGCGATGCAGCCGATTTCCGGCGAGGCGCCTTATACCGCCATTATTACCGGGAGCTATAAATGAAAACGCAAATAGCCCAGTTAAAAACCCGCTGGCAGAATTATAGCCCACGCGAGCGTAATTTATTTAAACTCTGCGGCGGGGCACTCTGCTGTGCGATGGTTTATTACGGCGCGATGATGCCGCTCGATACTCTGATCAAAAATAACGAGGCCGTGTTAATTAAGCAGAAGCAGACGCTGAACTGGATGCGTCAGGAAATTGATAAAAATCACCTCCAGTCCAGAGTGGTTAATACCCCTAACCCGCGCAGCGTGGTGGAAGAAAGTGCCAAAGTCGTGCACGTCGCGTTGACAGACGTGCGTCAGGAAGAGCAGTCGCTGACCTTTAACGTCGAGCGCGTCAACGTTTCTGCCCTGCAAAACTGGCTGCGTGAGATGAACGTCTCTTCCGGTATACACCTGGAGAAACTCGAGTTAACGCCGGTGGATCGTCAGAGTGACGTGAAAGCGCACATTACGCTGAGCTGGGCGAAAAGCGCATGACCCCGCTAATGCTGTTGCAGCAGGCGAATCTGCCGGGGCTGTGCGTCATGAGCGGAGCGCTGGGGGCAATCCTTGGCAGTTTTCTGGGCGTAGTCGCCGAGCGTATTCCGCCGCTGGTCATGGAAGAAGAGGGGGCAGGCAATCTGCTGTTTCCCGCCTCTCACTGCCCGGAATGCCACCATGCCCTGAGCGCGTGGGAAAATATTCCCATCATTAGCTGGTTCGCGCTGCGCGGTCGCTGCCGCCACTGCCATTGCGCGATTCCGCTGCGACTGCTGCTGGTGGAAGTCTGTAGCGCTGTCTTCTTCGCCGTCAGCGCCGCGCTGGCAACGTCATTTTCGGCGCTCATCGCGCTGTGGGTGATGTGGAGTTTTCTGCTGCCGCTGGTGGCGATCGATGCGCGCCATATGCTGCTGCCGGACTGCCTGACCCAGCCGCTGCTGTGGACGGGGCTGATGTTCCATGCCCTGTTCCGGACGCTACCGCTGACCGATGCTATCTTTGGCGCGGTGGCGGGCTATCTGTCGCTCTGGCTGGTTTACTGGGCATTCCGCCTGCTGACCGGCCGGGAAGGATTAGGCTATGGTGATTTTAAGCTGCTGGCGGCGCTGGGCGCCTGGTGCGGCTGGCAGGCGTTACCCTCTATTTTGCTGATCGCGGCGCTGGGGGGCATTATTATACATTGTCTGTTAAAGCCCTTTGAGAATAAAAATAACCTTATTTCCTTTGGCCCCTATATTGCATTTTCCGGGATGGGTGTATTTATTGCGCAAGTTTCGTATCTCATCTTGTAAATAATCTAGTCAAGTTTTTTTTGAAGTTTTTTCATTGGGGGAATGAAAGGAGAAAATAAATTTCCCACTGTATTCTCCTCTCCGCAATAAAAGATTTGTTGAATGTTTTATGAGTGGAGGAAGGTACGGCGTAATAATAAAAAGGTCTCTCGTGAACCAGAAGCGTTCACGATTAATTTATCAGTAAATAACGTTCGTCCATGTTTAATGGAAAAGCATGGGTATTTAATTTCACAAATCGTATTATCAGGATCAAATAATGAAATTTCTGAAGCCTAAATATCTGGCACTCTTCGTTGCAGCGGCTGCAAGCCCGGTATTCGCAGCAGTGCCAGGTAAAGCAACTATCGCCAGCGGTAATGATAAATTTGCCATTGTCGAAGTTGATCAGTCTGCTTCTGCTTACAACAGCCTCGTCAAAGTTCATGATGGCGCCGATGTTAAAGTGCAGTGGGACGTCTGGAGCGGCGCGGCGCCGACTTCAGCGAAAGTACTGCTCGACGGCAAAACCGTCTGGACCGGTGCTGGCAGCATGTCCGGCACGGCGACATTTAAAGTGAAGAAAGGCGGTCGTTATCAGGAAACGGTTGAGCTCTGCAACGCCAGCGGGTGCAGCACCAGCGCCAGCAAACTGATTATCGTCGCGGATACCGACGGTAGCCATCTGCTGCCGCTCAACACCACCATGCAGGAAAATAATAAAACCCTCTCTAAGCACACCGATAAAGTGGTCGGTGCCTATTTCCCTGAATGGGGCGTTTATGACCGTAATTTCCCGGTGGATAAAATCCCGGCCGCCAACCTCAACCACATTCTGTACGGCTTCATTCCGATCTGCGGCGGCGATGGCATCAACGACAGCCTGAAAACCATCGAAGGCGGTAACAGCTTCGAAGCGCTGAAACGCGCCTGTGCGGGCCGTCAGGACTTCCAGGTGGCGATTCACGACCCCTGGGCCGCCCTGCAGAAACCTCAGGCTGGCGTCAGCAACTGGGACGACCCCTACAAAGGCAACTTCGGCCAGCTGATGGCGATGAAGAAAGCCAATCCAGGGCTGAAAGTGCTGCCGTCTATCGGTGGCTGGACGCTGTCTGACCCGTTCTTCAAAATGCACGACCCGGCGATCCGCGCGCGCTTCGTCGCGTCCGTAAAAGATTTCCTGAAAACCTGGAAATTCTTCGACGGCGTAGACATCGACTGGGAATTCCCTGGCGGCGGCGGTCAGAACGAAACGCTGGGCAACCCGCAGCAGGATAAAGAGACGTATACCGCACTGATGCGCGAACTGCGCACCATGATGAATGAACTGTCAGCCGAAACCGGCCGTACCTTTGAACTGACCTCAGCAATCGGTTCAGGCAGCGACAAAATTGAAGACGTTGATTACACCGCTGCCCAGCAGTACATGGATCATATCTTCCTGATGAGCTACGACTTCTACGGCGGCTGGAGCAACACCGATCTGGGTCATCAGGCGGCACTGCGTGCGCCGGCGAACAAACCGGATACTAATTACACCACCGAAAACGGCGTGAATGCGCTGCTGGCACAGGGCGTACAGCCCGGCAAAATTGTCGTGGGGACGGCCATGTACGGTCGCGGCTGGACCGGCGTTCACGGTTACAGCAATAACAACCCGTTCACCGGCACGGCAACGGGCATGGTGAAAGGGACCTGGGAGCCGGGCGTGGTTGACTATCGTCAGATCGTTAACGACTACAAAGGCAAACCAGGCTGGGAATACAATTATGACGCGACCGCAGAAGCGCCATACCTGTTTAACAAAAATACCGGTGATCTGATCACCTATGAAGACGCGCGTTCCGCAACGGCGAAAGGCCAGTATGTGCTGGCGAAAAACCTGGGCGGTCTGTTTGCCTGGTCTATCGACTCCGATACCGGAGACATTCTGAACGCGATGAATGAAAGTCTCACCAGCGGTGGTGCCGCGCCGGTTGATCCTGTGGTGACCAACCATGCGCCGGTGGCAACGGCGGCTGACCAGACGGTGACCGGTCCGGTAACCGTGACGCTGGATGGTTCTGCCTCCACCGATCCGGATGGCGATGCCATCACCTACAAATGGACGCAGATCTCAGGCCCGTCGGTGACCATCACCAACAGCACCAAAGCGAAAGCGACCTTCAACGCTGCAGCGGTTACCAGTAACCAGACTCTGGCGTTCCGCCTGACGGTAACTGACGCGAAAGGGTTGAGCAGCACCGCTGACGTTCAGGTTGTGAACAAGGCGCCGAAAGCGAACCAGGCACCGGTGGTTAACCAGATGGAAGCCGTTACCCTGGAAGCGGGCCAGAACTACTCTCTGCACGCTCAGGCCAACGATCCAGATGGCGATGCGCTGACCTACTCCTGGAGCGTTCCTGCCGATATGCAGGCGACAGGTGCAGATACTGCAAACCTGAACATCACCGCCCCGGACGTGGACACGGAGTCTACCTACACCCTGACCGTGGTAGTGAACGATGGCAAGACCAGCGTACAGACTAATGTCCAGGTAACCGTGACGCCTAAAGCAGCGGAAACTCCGTCTGACGAAGGCAATACCCCTTCCGATGAAGGCAACACTCCGTCTGACGAAGGTAACACCCCTGCCGATGAAGGCAACACGCCGTCTGACGAAGGTAACACCCCATCCGATGAAGGCAATACGCCGTCTGACGAAGGTTCTGCCACCAATAGCTGCGATAACCCTGTTGATGCCAATGCCAGTAAGTATGCTGCCTGGAGCGCAAGCAAGGTTTACAACGCCGGGAATACCGTCAGCTTCGACAACCTGGTCTGGAAAGCAAAATACTGGACTCAGGGCAACCAGCCGGGCTTCGGCGTGGATGCATGGGAGCTGGTCAGTCAGGTGAAATTCAACTGGCGCTCCGACGTGGTCTATAACGGCGGCGATACCACTACCTACAATGGTTACACCTACACCGCGAAATGGTGGACGAAGGGTGATAAACCAGATAGCAGCGATGTATGGGTGAAAAAAGGCCCTGCGACTGACTGCCAGTAAGTCACTGCCATAACGATGCGGGTAAGGAACTTGCCCGCGATCACGGTCCACGTCCCGCAACGGACGTGGACCGTAAATCAGGAAACAGAGCAATAAGCGCGTAAGGAGACAATGAAAAAGAGCCGGACTGAAAATGAAAACGTTATTTTTATTGTTGCTGATAATAAGCCATAGCGTCTTTGCCAACTGCTGGGATAAAGCCGCCAGTTATTATCATGTGGATCCTTATCTGTTGTATGCCATTGCTAATGTTGAATCGGGAATGAATCCCAACGCGATTGGACAGAATAATGATGGCACGCGTGATGTCGGCCTGATGCAGATTAACAGTTCACATTTTTCCGAGCTGGAGCGAAAAGGCATTAATGAGTACCGGTTAATTACCGAGCCCTGCACCTCGATTATGGTTGGCGCATCGATATTATCCGGAATGATTAAAGTTTATGGCTATAACTGGGAGGCGGTCGGCGCCTATAACGCGGGTCTGAAAAAAGAGAATTACCCGCAGCGCATGGTCTATGCCCGTAAGGTCTGGAATAAATATCAGAAGTTAAAACGTAGCACCCGTAACCGTTATTATTATTGATTTTTATTTTTTGAAGAGTACCGACTGGTGTTCTTCATAAAACGAAAACTGCTCCCGGGTTTATTTATTAAATGATTAATAAATAAACCGCGAAACAAATTAACTTTTATAGACCCTTAATATCCTTAAGAGGACCATTGAATATGAACAAAAGGACATTACTCAGTGTTCTTATTGCGGGCGCATGTGTTGCACCGTTTATGGCTCAGGCAACCCAGCTGCAGGCCAGCAGCGAACCTTACACCGTTAAGGCCAGCGATCTGCAGAAGAAAGAGCAGGAGTTGACCAACTTCCCGCTGATGGCTTCAGTGAAGTCAACCATTCGCACGCTGGACAACAGCCTGGTGGAACAAATTGAGCCGGGTAAATCGACAAACCCGGAAAACGTCAAGCGCGTGGAAGGGATTATCAAGGCCAGCGACTGGGAATACCTCTTCCCACTGCGTGCGCCAGAATATACCTACAGCAACTTCCTGAAAGCGGTCGGTAAATTCCCGGCGCTGTGCCAGACCTATACCGATGGTCGTAACAGCGATGCCATCTGCCGTAAGTCTCTGGCAACCATGTTCGCGCACTTCGCGCAGGAAACCGGCGGCCACGAGTCCTGGCGTCCGGAAGCCGAGTGGCGTCAGGCGCTGGTTTACGTGCGTGAGATGGGCTGGAGCGAAGGTCAGAAGGGTGGCTATAACGGCGAATGTAACCCAGATGTCTGGCAGGGGCAGACCTGGCCGTGCGGTAAAGACAAAGATGGTGATTTCGTTAGCTACTTTGGTCGCGGTGCGAAACAGCTCTCCTATAACTACAACTACGGCCCGTTCTCTGAAGCGATGTACGGCGACGTCCGCGTATTGCTGGACAAACCTGAGCTGGTGGCGGACACCTGGCTGAACCTTGCTTCCGCGATCTTCTTCTTCGCCTACCCGCAGCCGCCAAAACCGAGCATGCTGCAGGTTATCGATGGCACCTGGCAGCCGAACGATCACGATAAGGCGAATGGTCTGGTACCGGGCTTCGGCGTGACCACGCAGATCATCAACGGCGGCGTGGAGTGCGGTGGCCCGACTGAGATCGCCCAGTCTCAAAACCGTATCAAATACTACAAAGAGTTTGCCAACTACCTGAAAGTGCCTGTTCCGTCTAACGAAGTGCTGGGCTGCGCCAACATGAAGCAGTTCGACGAAGGCGGTGCCGGCGCGCTGAAGATCTACTGGGAACAGGACTGGGGATGGAGCGCGGATACCCCGTCAGGCCAGACCTACTCTTGCCAGCTGGTGGGTTACCAGACGCCATTCAGCGCCTTTAAAGAGGGTGACTACACCAAATGCGTGAAGCATTACTTCAACGTCAACGTGGTGGGTGAAGACGGGACTTCCGACGGCGGTAGCGTCACGCCAGCTCCGACGCCGACCCCTGTCGACCCAACGGACGAAGGCAATACCACGCCGGTGCCAGATGATAACACCCCGGCTCCGGATGATAATACGCCAGCGCCGGTAAACCATGCGCCGGTAGCAAAAATCGCCGGTCCAGTGGGGGCGGTTGAAGCGGGGAAATCTGTTTCTCTGAACGCGTCTGGCTCGACTGACGAAGACGGTAACCACCTGACTTATACCTGGACGGCTCCGAACGGCCAGACCGTAAGCGGCGATGATAAAGCGATTATTACGTTCAATGCACCGGAAGTGGCGGCGGCGACGCAGTACCCGATCAACCTTACCGTCAGCGACGGCGAGCTGAGCAGCACCACAACCTATACGCTGAACGTACAGGCTAAGCAGACCAACGGCGGCCAGACCGGGACTTACCCGACCTGGACTTCCAAAACCAAATGGAAAGCAGGCGATATCGTTAACAACCGCGGCCAGCTGTTCCAGTGCAAACCTTATCCGTACAGCGGCTGGTGCAATAACGCGCCATCCTACTACGAGCCAGGTAAAGGGATTGCATGGCAGGACGCGTGGACTGCGCTGTAATCAGCAAAACAGTAAAATGACAAACGGCAACCTTCGGGTTGCCGTTTTTTTTCTCATCGTAAAAATGCAGGACCCGATCTACCGATGAAGCTTCCCGTGATCCCGCAGCCACGCCGCCGTACGCGTAATCCCTTCATCCAGCGTCACGATCGGTTTGTACCCAAGTTCGTTCTCCGCCCGCGAAATATCCAGCGTGAAATCAAAGTTAAGCTTCGATACGCCGTAATGCGTCAGCGCAGGCTCTTTGGCCGATTTACTGCCAAAACGCTCCATGCTGCGGGCAATCATATCCAGCATTGGGTAAGGGACTGAACGGATGCGGCAGTCGATCTGCAGCTCGTCAATTAAGCGCTGCACAATGCTGCGCAGCGTGCAGGGTTCGCCGTTCGTGATGTTGTAGGCGCGACCGGAGATGAGCTTATCGCAGTCCGGCTGGCTTGCCAGCCACATGGCGTGAACGGCGTTTTCGTAATAGGTCATATCCACCATCGCATCGCCGCCGCGCGGCAGCAGCACGCTGCCGTAGTGGTGCATCATCTGCGCCAGACGCGGAATAAACACTTTGTCGTGCGGCCCGAACAGGCTCTGCGGACGTAAGACCGTAAAACGAGTGTGCGGGTTCGACTGTGCCAGCAGGTCAATTACCTCTTCGCTGGCCGCCTTGCTGCGGGCAAACTCGCAGGCAAAGCGAGCAGGGCGGAAATCTTCCTGCACGTCACGATGGTGGTGATAGTCAAAATAGAGCGACGGTGACGAGATATGAATAAAGTTACGCACGCCCCAGGCGACGGCCCATTCGCCCAGACGGCGGGTTGCCCGCACGTTGGCGAGATCGAAGGCTTCCTGGGTACCCCATGGGGAGGTGAAACTGGAGCAGTGCCACAGCGTGTCGATACCGGCGAGCATCACTTTCGCCTGCGAGGAGACCAGCTCCGTCAGGTCAGCATGGACGAACTCCGCGCCCATTTTTTGCAGCAGTTTTCCCATCGCTTCGTTGCGACCGGTAGCCCTGACGCTGATGCCCTTGTTGCGCAGAAATTCGACCGCATTTCGGCCTAAGCCGCTGGTCGCCCCGGTAACCAGTACCTTCATATCAATCCACTGTGTTGAAAAGAATTTCGTGCGCATTCTTTCGTGAATTACGGCGCTATGCAATGGGAAAGGTGAAAGAAAGAGAGTTTTATTTAGATCTTTTCCGTCTTTTGTTCTGCCCGTTGCGCAATCCGCTTCGCCATCCCCCGGAAGATAAACAGGTGGGCGGGAATCATCAACAGCCAGTAGAACAGACCCGGCATTCCGTGCGGATGCCACCAGGCGCGGACGTCCAGTTCGCGATGGTCGCCTTTGTCTTTGAGGGTAAAGCAGAGTCGCCCCAGCCCCGGCGCTTTCATACCGAACAGTAGCGCCAGCTGTTTTTCCGGCTCGACGATGATCACCTTCCAGCTGTCGACCGCGTCGCCAACCTCAAGATACGGGCGTGCCGGGCGGCCTTTTGCCAGCCTGTGCCCCACCAGCAGATCCATTGCTCCACGCGTTTGCCAGAGGATATTGCCGAAGAAATAACCGTCTTTGCCGCCAATCTGGTTCACCACCTCCCACAGCGCGGCCAGGCTGGCGCGGGTTTTCACCGTGCAGCCCGCCTGTTTCGGGTAATAGCCGTACTCCGGGCGCCAGCGGGCAAACGCCTGGGCGTCGTAACCCCAGTCGCTGGAGTTCACCAGCTGCTCTTCTTCTTTCAGCGTATTGCGCACGGCATCGTCAAAGCGGATCAGGCCCTGGGGAATGAGTGCCCGCAGTTCGCGATCGTCCGCCAGTAAATCATGTTTGAGCCCCTGGATCAGCGCTTTGGCGGTCGTCGGCGGCACCGAGGTGATCACATTCAAAAACCACACCGAAATCCAGCGGGTCGGAAAGGGGATGGGGATCAGCCAGCGGCGGCGGCCGCTGACGCGCATGAAATGTTCGAACTGCTCCTGATAGCTCAGCACTTCAGGACCTGCCGCCTCGAGCACGCGGTGTTGCTCCGCCGGGTGATCCAGCAGGGCCACCAGATAATGCAGCAAATTCTCCAGCGCAATCGGCGTGGTGCGCGAGCGCACCCAGCGAGGCGGCGTGAGTACGGGAAGGTTGTAAACCATATCGCGCATCACTTCGAAGGCGGCGGAGCCTGCGCCGACGATGATCCCGGCGCGCAGTTCGGTGACGGGGATATTCGCCCCGCGCAGGGTTTCAGCCGTCAGCTGGCGGGCGCGCAGGTGATCGGATTGCTCGTGTTCGGGCGCCTGGAGCGAGCTTAAAAAAATGACCTGCTTCACCGGGGTTTGCAGCAGGGCGTCGCGAACGTTCATCGCCACCTGACGCTCGTGGGCGATAAAATCCCCGCCTTCGCCCATGCTGTGCACCAGATAGTAAAGCGTGTCGACCCCTTCCAGCAGGGCGGGAAGTTCCTTCGGCCAGTTGAGGTCAACGCTGTGGCAGGTAACGCCAGGCAAACTGAGTTTTTGCAGGCGTTCGGTGTTGCGTGCCGCTGCCAGCACCTGATGTCCCTGCTGGCTTAACGCCGCGGTGAGATGCTGACCGATGTACCCGCTGGCGCCGAGCACCAGAATGCGTTGCGGCACGTGATGCTCCTTATCGCTGTAAAAACGCCTGCCAGTGTTTCACCACGTCAGCCAGCTGTTCGCGGCTCACGTCGAGATGCATGACCAGACGCACGACGGGTGAGGCGTTGATCAGCACGCCACGTGATTTCATAAATTCGCCCAGCGCGGCGGCGCGGTCATCGCCCACGCGTACGAACAGCATGTTGGTGTCGTGGCGCATCACCTCGGCGCCAATCTCGCGCAGCTGCGTAGCCATCCACGCGGCGTTGTCGTGATCGTCCTTCAGGCGCGCCACGTTGTTTTTCAGGGCATACAGCCCGGCCGCCGCCAGAATACCCGCCTGACGCATGCCACCGCCGGTCATTTTGCGCCAGCGGTTGGCGCGCTTGATGTAGTCTGCGTTGCCCACCAGCAGAGAGCCCACCGGCGTGCCCAGCCCTTTGGAGAGGCAGATGGTGAACGAGTCGCAGTATTGCGCAATCTCTTTCAGCTCGCAGCCGTACTCCACGACGGCATTAAAGATGCGCGCGCCGTCAACGTGCAGGCCGAGCCCGCGCTCGCGGGTGAATTCCCACGCTGCTTTCAGGTATTCGCGCGGCAGGACTTTGCCGTTGTGGGTGTTTTCGAGGCTGAGCAGCCGGGTGCGGGCGAAGTGAATATCGTCGGCTTTGATTTTCGCCGCGACTTTATCGAGCGGCAGGGAACCGTCCGGCGCGGCGTCAATCGGCTGGGGCTGAATGCTGCCGAGCACGGCGGCACCGCCTGCTTCATACAGATAGTTATGCGCGCCCTGGCCGACGATATACTCTTCACCGCGCTCGCAGTGGCTGAGCAGCGCGACCAGGTTAGCCTGCGTTCCGGTCGGCAGGAACAGCGCGGCCTCCTTGCCGCTCAGTTCAGCCGCGTAGCGCTGCAGCTCGTTGACCGTCGGGTCATCGCCGTAGACGTCGTCCCCGACCGGGGCGGCCATCATCTCTTCGAGCATGGCGCGGCTCGGGCGGGTTACGGTATCACTGCGTAAATCAATCATTTCACATCCCTTTATTTTAAGAGGTCGTGCGAAATGTTTTACCTGAGCCAGTTGGTTTTTGCCAGTTCGATCACCTCGTCACCGCGCCCGCTGATGATGGCGCGCAGCATATACAGGCTAAAGCCTTTGGCCTGTTCCAGCTTAATTTGCGGCGGGATCGCCAGCTCTTCTTTGGCGACGACGACATCCACCAGCACCGGACCGTCGATGGAAAACGCACGCTGCAGGGCTTCGTCCACCTCTGAGGCTTTCTCCACGCGAATACCGGTGATGCCGCAGGCCTCGGCGATGCGCGCGAAGTTGGTGTCGTGCAGCTCGGTGCCGTCCGTGAGATAGCCTCCGGCCTTCATCTCCATCGCCACGAAGCCCAGCACGCTGTTGTTGAAAACCACGATTTTCAGCGGCAGCTTCATCTGCACCACCGACAGGAAATCCCCCATCAGCATGCTGAACCCGCCGTCGCCGCACATTGCCACTACCTGACGCTCCGGCGCCGTCGCTTTTGCGCCCAGCGCCTGCGGCATGGCGTTGGCCATCGAACCGTGGTTGAACGAGCCGAGCAGGCGGCGTTTTCCGTTCATCTTCAGATAGCGTGCCGCCCAGACGGTTGGCGTGCCCACGTCGCAGGTAAATATGGCATCGTCGTCAGCGAAATGGCTGATCTGCTGCGCCAGATACTGCGGGTGAATGGCTTTGTCGCTCGGTTTGGCGAGGTCGTCCAGCCCCTTGCGGGCGTCGCGATAGTCGCTCAGGGCTTTATCAAGGAACTTGCGGTCCGTTTTTTCTTCCAGCAGCGGCAGCAGGGCGGCAAGGGTAGATTTGATGTCGCCCACCAGCGCCATATCGACCTTGCTGTGCGCGCCGATGCTGGCCGGGTTGATATCAATCTGAATGATTTTCGCATCCGTCGGGTAGAACGCGCGATACGGGAACTGGGTACCCAGCAGGATCAGCGTGTCGGCGTTCATCATGGTGTGGAAGCCGCTGGAGAAACCGATCAGACCGGTCATCCCCACATCAAAGGGGTTGTCGTACTCGACGTGCTCTTTACCGCGCAGGGCGTGGACAATAGGGGCCTTAAGCTTACCGGCGAATTCAAGCAGCTCCTTGTGCGCGCCCGCGCAGCCGCTGCCGCACATCAGGGCGATATTGCTGGAGTAACGCAGCAGCTGAGCCAGCTTTTTCAGCTCTTCTTCCGCAGGGGTTACGACGGGTTGCGGGGCGTGATACCAGTGGGTGCTGGCCCCTTCCGGCGCGGCCTTGAGGGCCACATCGCCCGGGATAACGACCACAGAGACGCCGCGGTTCAGCACGGCCTTGCGCATGGCGATTGCCAGCACCTGCGGGATCTGCTCCGGGGATGAAACCAGCTCGCAATAGTGGCTGCATTCACGGAACAGCTCCTGCGGATGCGTCTCCTGAAAATAGCCGCTGCCGATTTCGGAAGAGGGGATATGGGCGGCAATCGCCAGCACCGGCACGTGATTGCGGTGACAGTCGAACAGCCCGTTAATCAGATGCAGGTTGCCAGGACCGCACGAGCCCGCACACACGGCCAGTTCCCCCGTAAGCTGTGCTTCAGCGCCTGCGGCGAAGGCGGCAACCTCTTCATGGCGGGTAGGCATCCATTCGATAGTCTTCATCTTGTTGAGGCTGTCGCTGAGTCCGTTCAGGGAATCGCCGGTTACGCCCCAGATACGTTTCACGCCAGCCTGTTCGAGCGTTTTCGCAATATATGCAGCCACGGTTTGTTTCATGGTTGTCCGTCTCCTTTTTGTGATATCGCTTACAAGCTTAGAAGAAAGTCTCCGTATTGCCCGTCATCTCCCCCTAATTAAAAGGTGCTTTTCACGCGCAATTATTCGGCATAATCTGGTTATACCTCGGTGAAAACAGGAATCATTTCAAATGGTTAAATCATTGTTAATTGCTGTTAATGAAAAGCTATCGTGCGACGATCTTGGCAAACTCTTGTTACGACTTGCCGTCGGCGGGCTGATGCTTTTTCACGGTTTGCACAAGCTTTTTGGCGGCGTGGGCTTTATTAGCGGCATGCTGGTGGAAAAAGGGCTGCCGGGATTTATCGCCTACGGCGTGTTGATTGGAGAAGTGGTGGCACCGGTTCTGATTATTGTCGGGCTCTTTACGCGTCCGGCCGCGCTGGTGCTGGCCTTTACGATGATTGTGGCGTGGCTGATGGTGGGAATGGGTGAAACGCTCGCCCTCGATAAGGTAGGCGCATGGGCGATTGAAAGCCTGGTGTACTTCTTTATCGGCTCGCTGGCAGTCGCATTTTTAGGGGCGGGGCGGTTTGCGCTGGGTAAAGCGCCCGCGTGGCGGTAGGGTTGTTGTAGGTCGGGTAAGCGCAGTGCCACCCGACAAAAAGCCCGGCGGCGCTGACGCTTACCGGGCCTACGATCGAACGCTTGCCGTTTATGCGAGGACGAGATCGCCCTGTGGGTGGCACGAGCACGCCAGCACGTAACCCTCGGCAATTTCCGCGTCGGACAGCGTCATGGTGCTGGTGACGGTGTACTCCCCGGAAACCACCTTCGTCTTACAGCAGCCGCACACGCCCGCGCGACAGGCCGCCGCTACCGGCACCTTGTTGCTTTCCAGCGCCTCCAGCAGCGTGGTCCCCACGTGGCCAAAGAAGGTCCGCGCAGGCTGCAGTTTGGTGAAGGTTATGCCGCTGGTTGCCGCTTCCGCCACCGGCGTGAAGAACTGCTCTTTGAAGAAGCGGGTCACGCCAAGCGCTTTCACCTCTTTTTCCACGATGTCCATGTACGGCGCCGGGCCGCAGGTCATCACGGTGCGGTTCGCGATATCCGGCACGCTTTGCAGCAGCTTGCGGCTCAGGCGACCGGGCACAAAGCCGTGGGTCGCGTTGTGCTCCGCCACCAGCGTCACCGGATAATTGCGCCACTCCCCGGCAAAAATCACATCTTCCGGGGAACGGACGCTGAAAATCGCCTGCACGTCGGCCTGCGGGCGGTTCTTCGCCAGCCAGCGGCGCATCGACATAATTGGCGTTACGCCACAGCCCGCCGCCAGCAGCAGGAATTTATCGTCTGCTTTGTCGTCACAGGTGAAATCGCCCTGCGCGTCAGACAGCCAGATGTAATCCCCGCGCTTCACGTCCCGCGTCAGCCACTGAGAGCCCGCGCCGTCGTTAATACGACGGACGGTGAGCGTGATGTACTCGCTCACGCCCGGCGTTGAGGAGATCGTGTAGGCGCGCAGAGTGTCCGCAGAATTGCGAACGCTGACCAGCGCATACTGGCCTGCACGGTACGGATAGTAGTCATGGCACAGCAGCGACAGCGTCCACACATCCGGCGTCTCCTGATGGATGTGATGAACCTGCATCCGCCACGGGCATTGTGAGGTTGGCATGGTCATGAATAACTCCTTACGCGCTCAGCAGCTGTTTCATATCATCTTCAACGTTGGTCACGGAACGCAGGCCGAATTTCTCGTTCAGCACGGCCAGCAGGTCCGGCGTCAGGAAGCCCGGCGCGGTCGGTCCGGTCACGATGTTGGTGACGCCGAGAGAGAGCAGGGTCAGGAGGATGACAATCGCTTTCTGCTCGAACCATGACAGCACCAGCGACAGCGGCAGGTCGTTCACGCCGCAGCCCAGTTTCTCCGCCAGGGTGACCGCCAGAATGATGGCCGAGTAAGCATCGTTACACTGGCCGGCATCGATCAGGCGCGGCAGACCTTCGATGTCGCCGAAATCCAGCTTGTTGAAACGGTATTTGCCGCACGCCAGGGTCAGGATCAGGCAGTCTTCCGGCACGCTGGTGGCGAAATCGGTGAAGTAGTTACGCTCGCCGCGCGCGCCGTCGCAGCCGCCGACGAGGAAGATGTGGCGCAGCTTTTCACGGCTGACGAGATCGATCAGCGAATCAGCGGCACCCAGCAGGGTTTCACGACCGAAGCCGACGGTAATAAGGTGCGGGATCTCGCTGTACGGGAAGCCTGCCATCTGCTGCGCCTGGGCGACAACCGGACCGAAATCGTCACCTTCAAGATGGCTCACGCCCGGCCAGCCGACGATGCTGCGGGTCCAGATGCGGTCATCGTACGCGCCGACGGTCGGGTCGATGATGCAGTTAGAGGTCATCACGATAGGGCCAGGGAAGCGGGCGAACTCCACCTGCTGGTTCTGCCAGCCGCTGCCGTAGTTACCGATCAGATGCTTAAATTTACGCAGCTCCGGGTAGCCGTGCGCCGGCAGCATTTCGCCGTGGGTATAAACGTTAACGCCGGTGCCTTCGGTTTGCTTCAGCAGGTTGTAGAGATCTTTCAGGTCGTGACCGGAAATCAGAATGCACTTGCCTTCGGTTGCCTTGACGTTGACCTGCGTCGGCGTCGGGTGGCCGTAGGTGCTGGTTTCACCGGCATCCAGAATGCTCATTACGCGGAAGTTCATCTGGCCGATTTCCATTGAGCATTCCAGCAGGGCATTCATATCGGCAGGCCAGGTACCCAGCCACGCCATGATTTTGTGGTACTGGGCGTAGATGTCGTTGTCGTACTGACCGAGCACATGCGCGTGCTCCATATACGCCGCAGCGCCTTTCAGGCCGTACAGGCACAGCAGGCGCAGGCCGAGAATGTTCTCGCCAATCGCCGCTTTGTCTTTATTCGGGGTGAATTCTGCCGCCTGACGCTGGAGGTCGCCCAAATCGTCGCTAACCAGCTGCAGTTCTGACATTGGGTTTTCCACGCGAGCGCCGGCATCCGCCTTCAGGCACTGGGCTTTCAGCGCCTCACGCAGGGCAATCGCTTCGCGGGCGTAGCCGACAATGCGCGGAGAGTCGAAGTTAACGTTGGTTAGCGTGGAGAAGAATGCGCGCGGGGCGAAGCTATCGACGTAATGGTCGACAATACCGTATTCGCGGGCTTTGAACGCCCATGCGGAAAGGCCTTGCAGGGCGGCAATCAGCAGGTCCTGCAGGTCAGATGTTTCTGCGGTTTTGCCGCACATACCCTGTGCGTAAGAGCAGCCATTGCCTGCCGGGGTACGGATGGTTTGTTCACATTGCACACAAAACATAATCACACCTGTTAAAGTTATATTTAATATACATGTTTAAGGTTATGCCTGTGCCAGAACGGAGAAAAGGGCTTTCTGCTACAAAATAGAGGGAGATTGATTTAGCGCAATTTTGGCGGCAGGAAACCTACCGCCAAAGAAGTATCAGGCAGAGAAGAAGGCCATCAGGACCGGAACCAGCAGGCTTAAAATAAAGCCGTGCACGATAGCTGCGGGCACCATCTCCAGCCCTCCGGAGCGTTGTAGTACCGGCAGGGTAAAGTCCATCGACGTTGCGCCGCACAGGCCCAGCGCGGTAGAACGACTGCGGCGAACCAGGCTCGGGATCAGCATGATGGCAATCAGCTCGCGCGCCAGATCGTTAAAGAAGGCGGCGCTGCCGATCACCGGGCCGAATGATTCGGTCAGTAGAATACCGGAGAGCGAATACCAGCCAAAACCGGACGCCATCGCCAGGCCGGTTTTCAGCGGCAGATCGAGAATAAAGGCGTTGATGACGCCCGCCACCATTGAACTGGCAACAACCATAACCGCAACCATCATTCCCCGACGGTTGAGGACAATTTGTTTCAGCGTCATGCCATTATTTCGCAGCTGAATACCGATCAGGAACAGCAGGAAGATCAGCGTATATTCACTGGCCTCAGTCGCGTGCTGTAAAAATGCCCAACCGGTCAGCCCAAGAAGAAAACCGAGCACCACGACGCCGCATAATTTTAATGATTCAAGCGCCATTGCAATTCGTGAAGGGAGCTTTTCCTGATGATGGTGATTTTTCCATGGAATAGTGCGTTCCAGCCACAGCAGCGCGGCAATATTGCACAGCAAAATAACCACTACGGTGACGACAGAATAATGGAGGATGGAGAGTAAATTCGCCGATAAGTTGTCCAGGAATGCCAGGCTAATCCCCATAAAGAAAAGAATAACGTAGACAATCCAGCTCAGGAATCGATTAATGAGCCTTAATGCGGATTCACGATACAGCGGAATAAGATAGCCCACGATCAAGGGCAGCAAAATGATGAGGAGTCCTGAAAACATGAACAGCCGGTCCTTTTTGAGTATCGGTTAAGCGCCAGTGACACTACCCAATAAAGGCTGTTCAGTAAAGCGGCAAAAGAAAGCCGGGTGGCGGCTGCGCCTTACCCGGCTTGTGTCTATGTGGGGTGTGCGGCCTGTGGCCCTCACCCCGGCCCTCCCCCACGGGGAGAGGGAGGGAAAGATTAATCGCGTTTTTCCAGCAGGGTGCGATACAGCACGCCGCCCAGAATACCGCCGATAACTGGCATCACCCAGAACAGCCACAGCTGCTCAAGCGCCCAGCCGCCCTGGAAGATGGCGACGGCGGTGCTGCGTGCCGGGTTAACGGAGGTGTTGGTGACCGGAATAGAAATCAGGTGGATAAGCGTCAGCGCCAGACCAATAGCAATCGGGGCAAAACCGGCTGGCGCGTGTTTGTCCGTTGCGCCGTGGATCACCAACAGGAAGCCTGCGGTCAGCACGATTTCAATCACGATGGCAGACAGCATGGAGTAGCCGCCCGGAGAGTGTTCGCCGAAGCCGTTAGAGGCAAAGCCGCTGGCCGCCGCGTCGAAGCCGGCTTTACCGCTGGCAATCACGTACAGAACGCCCGCCGCAATAATACCGCCAACTACCTGCGCCACAATGTAGCCAATTACGTCTTTCGCCGGGAAACGGCCCCCCGCCCATAAACCTAACGTCACTGCCGGGTTAAAATGACCGCCGGAAATATGTCCCACGGCAAATGCCATGGTTAATACGGTTAAACCAAACGCCAGCGCGACGCCGACAAAACCGATACCTAATTCCGGGAATGCTGCTGCCAGAACGGCGCTACCGCAGCCACCAAATACCAGCCAGAATGTACCAAAGCATTCTGCTGCCAATTTTCTAAACATAACCACCTCAAATAATTTTCCGCACGCTTTCCCGCGCACGGGATATATCGCCATAAAGGGATGACGACTCAAAGAGCCCGTATTTTAAAAACCAACAACACCCCTTCGCCACTTAAATAAATTCGATTAATTTGATTTAAGGCAATGTGATGTCAATCCTTGTTCAAATCAGCGGTAAATAGAGCATAGACCAATTTGCGGGCGGTAGTATCTTGTGAGATGTGGGTTATTTCAAATGAAACCTGATGGATAAATTCTGAATTTTTCGTGCTTCCGCCAGGTTATGGAGGCGGATTGCAGTGTCAAGCCCGTCTGCATCCCGCTATACTGCTGATTACTTGAAGGAAAAAGTGATCATATCGCGGGGGATTTATGCTTCTCGAACGTGTGGAAATTGTCGGGTTTCGCGGTATTAACCGCCTGTCGCTGCAGCTGGAGCAGAACAACGTCCTGATCGGCGAGAACGCGTGGGGTAAGTCCAGCCTGCTGGATGCATTGACGCTACTGCTTTCACCCGAAGACGATCTGTATCACTTCGTCCGCGACGATTTCTGGTTCCCGCCCGGTGACGTAACGGGGCGCGAGAAGCATCTGCATATCATCCTGACGTTCCGCGAATCCGAGCCCGGACGTCACCGCGTGCGTCGCTTCCGCCCGCTGTCACCCTGCTGGGTGCCTTGCGATGACGGTTTCCACCGGATTTTCTATCGGCTTGAAGGTGAGATGGCGGAGAACGAGGGGGTACTCACTCTGCGTGATTTTCTCGATGAGAAAGCCAACCCGATCCCGCTGGACAATATCGACGATCTGGCCCGCCACCTGATCCGCCTGACGCCGGTGTTACGCCTGCGCGATGCGCGCTTTATGCGGCGTATTCGTAACGGTACCGTACCGAATATGCCGGAAGTGGAGGTTACCGCCCGCGAGTTGGATTTTCTGGCAAGAGAGCTGGTGTCGCGTCCGCAGAATCTGACCGATGGTCAAATCCGACAGGGGTTGTCCGCGATGGTGCAACTCCTGGAGCACTATTTTTCCGAGCAGGGCACCTCGGAGTCCCGCCATCGTCTGATGCGCCGCCGCTCTCATGATGAGCAGCGAAGCTGGCGCTATCTGGACATCATTAACCGGATGATCGACCGGCCCGGCGGCCGTACCCATCGGGTGATTCTGCTGGGGCTGTTTTCAACGCTTCTGCAGGCCAAAGGCACCGTTCGTCTGGACCGGGACGCCCGGCCGCTGCTGCTGGTGGAAGACCCGGAAACGCGCCTGCATCCCATCATGCTCTCCGTGGCCTGGCATCTGCTGAATCTGCTGCCGCTCCAGCGCATTACGACCACCAATTCCGGAGAGTTATTATCGCTGACGCCGGTAGAACACGTCTGTCGCCTGGTGCGTGAATCCTCCCGCGTCTCCGCTTTCCGCCTTGGGCCGGGCGGTTTGAACGCGGAAGACGGGCGGCGCATCGCGTTTCATATTCGCTTTAACCGGGCGTCGTCGCTCTTTGCCCGCTGCTGGCTGCTGGTGGAGGGGGAAACGGAAACCTGGGTCATCAACGAGCTGGCGCGCCAGTGCGGCCACCACTTTGATGCGGAAGGCATTAAGGTAATCGAATTCGCCCAGTCGGGATTAAAGCCGCTGATAAAATTCGCCCGCCGGATGGGGATCGAGTGGCACGTTCTGGTAGACGGTGATGAGGCGGGTAAAAAATATGCCTCGACCGTGCGGAGCCTGCTGAATAACGAGCGCGAGGAAGAGCGCGACCATTTAACCATGCTCCCCGCGATGGACATGGAACACTTTATGTATCGTCAGGGGTTCGACGACGTCTTCCACCGCATTGCCATGGTGCCGGTCGATGTCCCGATGAACATGCGGCGGGTGATCGCCAAAGCCATTCACCGTTCGTCAAAACCGGATTTAGCCATTGAAGTGGCGACGGAAGCGGGCAGGCGGGGCGTGGAGGCGGTACCGACCCTGTTACGGAAGATGTTCTCCCGCGTGCTGTGGCTGGCACGCGGGAAAGCGGATTAGCGTTGGGTCGCCTGTTTCATCTGCTGAATCAGGCTATCCAGCAGCGCGTAGCGGCGGCGATATTCGGAGCGTTTTTTGCTGGCGATCTCTTCCATCGGTTTACGCGGCATGACGAGTGGCAGCATAAAATTACCGTTATCCTGCTTTTCACCGCCGATGGAGAGCCAGAAACTGTCGTAATCGGCCAACAGTTTGCCCTCTTTTTTCTTGCGGTAGCGCCAGCTGCGATAAATATGGGTATCGTTACTGACGGCGACAATCTGCTCTACCGGGAACGCGGCGCCGAGCGTCATTGCGGCCTCGACCAGCAGACGTTTCGGGAACAGGCCGTGGCAGGCTTTCGTCGCTCCCTGGATCAGCTCATGGGGAACATGCGCTTTTGCGCCCTGCAAACCGCCAATGAACAGCGTCGATTTTCCCTCAAACTGGCATAGCGTAAAGGTCATCTCCGCCAGCGCCGTATTTTGACTGTCACAGAAAACGAGGGTAGCTTCTCCCTCTTTATCCATAAACGCGTCGGCACACAGGCGGACGGTAAATTGCTGTTCATCTTTTCCGGTTAAGGTCAGCAGAGTCACGCCCTGCTTTGAAAGGTAACCCTTTGTCAGCGTCGCCGGCAGCTGGCGGCACATCATCTGATAGTGCCAGGACAGCGATTCCAGCACACGCTGTCGCTCCATATTGACCGTTAACCACGGACGATGAAGGCGGCAGGGCAGCCCTGGCTGAACCTGGAGCATTTGCATCAGGTGCGGATGTTTCGCAAGATCAGACAGCAGGCGAGCGGTGCTGAGCGGTGTCGCCAGTGAACGCAGCATGAACTTGCGTCGATAGGCGGGTTTTTCCCATGCCAGCCCGGGTGCGATCTCACCGAAAGCCAGGTTTTTGAAGAGCTGCCAGCCGGATTTTGGCTGCGGCAGGTTTGAAAGTGATGTATCGACGATAGAAGACATGGTAGATCCTGATCCTTTTGGAATATCGCTATTTCAGCAGGAGAAATGTCAACATCTCGTAAACAAATTAGGACGATTTCGGAGAACAGGGCTTTCGTTGAAGAGTCGTTTAGTTAGAATCAACGCTTATCATTGCCAGAACATTTATTTGGAATATTTATGAACCTCAAGGGAACACGCAGAACGCTGTTTCTGCTGCTGGCGGTCGTGGTTTTAGCCGGTGGGTACTGGCTATGGCAGGTGCTGAATGCGCCGGTGCCGCAGTATCAGACGCTGATTGTTCGCCCGGGCGAACTGCAGCAAAACGTCCTCGCGACGGGCAAGCTTGACGCGCTGCGCAAGGTTGACGTCGGCGCTCAGGTCAGCGGCCAGTTGAAAACGCTGTCGGTTGAGATTGGCGACAAGGTGAAAAAAGGCCAGCTGCTCGGCGTTATCGATCCTGAGCAGGCTGAGAACCAGATCCGCGAGGTGGAAGCCACGCTGATGGAGCTGCGCGCGCAGCGTGCCCAGGCTCTGGCAGAACGTAACCTGGCTCAGGTAACGTTGACCCGTCAGCAGGCGCTGGCCAAAACCCAGGCTATTTCGAAACAGGATTTAGATACTGCCACCACTGAACTGGCGGTGAAACAGGCGCAGATTGGCACGATTGACGCGCAGATCAAACGCAATCAGGCTTCGCTGGATACGGCAAAAACCAACCTCGACTACACCAAAATCGTCGCACCGATGGCGGGCGAAGTGACCCAGATCACCACGCTGCAGGGCCAGACGGTGATTGCCGCGCAGCAGGCGCCAAATATTCTGACGCTGGCGGACATGAGCACCATGCTGGTCAAAGCCCAGGTCTCAGAGGCGGATGTGATCCATCTTAAGCCGGGGCAGAACGCCTGGTTTACGGTGCTTGGCGACCCGCAGACGCGCTACGAAGGCGTGCTGAAGGACATTCTGCCGACGCCGGAGAAAGTTAACGACGCAATTTTTTACTATGCCCGCTTTGAGGTGCCAAACCCGCAGGGCGTGCTGCGTCTGGACATGACCGCACAGGTGCATATCCAGCTGACCGGCGTGAAGAATGTGCTGACCATTCCGCTCTCTGCGCTCGGCGAGTCCGCCGGGGAGAGCCGTTATAAAGTGAAAGTGCTGCGCAACGGCGAAACGCGCGAGCGCGAGGTCGTGATCGGCGCGCGCAACGACACCGACGTGGTGGTGGTGAAAGGACTGGAAGAGGGCGAGGAGGTTGTTGTCAGCGAAAGCCTGCCCGGAGCCGCTAAATGACGGCGCTGCTTGAGCTGAATAACATTCGTCGCAGCTATCCGTCAGGCGACGGCCCGGTGGAGGTGCTGAAGGGCATCTCCCTGCGCGTGGAGGCGGGCGAGATGGTGGCGATTGTCGGCGCGTCGGGTTCCGGTAAATCGACGCTGATGAACATTCTCGGCTGTCTGGATAAACCGACCAGCGGGACCTATCGCGTGGCCGGGACGGATGTCTCCACGCTGGACGGCGACGCGCTGGCGAAGCTGCGCCGGGAACACTTCGGCTTTATCTTCCAGCGTTACCATCTGCTTTCTCACCTGAATGCGGCGCAGAACGTGGAGGTTCCCGCGGTCTATGCGGGCGTCGAGCGGAAGAAACGGCTTGAGCGCGCGCAGATGCTGCTGACGCGTCTGGGGCTGGCGGAGCGGGTGGAGTACCAGCCCTCGCAGCTGTCCGGCGGCCAGCAGCAGCGCGTGAGTATTGCCCGTGCGCTGATGAACGGCGGGCAGGTGATCCTCGCGGATGAACCGACCGGGGCGCTCGACAGCCATTCCGGTGAAGAGGTGATGGCGATCCTCCATCAGCTTCGCGATCAGGGGCACACGGTGATTATCGTTACCCACGACCCGCAGGTGGCGGCGCAGGCGGAACGCATTATTGAGATCCACGACGGCGAGCTGGTCAGCAATCCACCGCCGCGCGAGTCCAGGGCTGCGGCGCCGAAAGAAGCGCTACCGGCATCAACCGGCTGGGGACAGTTCTCCAGCGGCTTTCGCGAAGCGCTGACCATGGCCTGGCTGGCGATGGCGGCCAACAAAATGCGCACCCTGCTGACGATGCTCGGCATCATTATCGGTATCGCCTCGGTGGTATCGATCGTGGTGGTGGGCGACGCGGCCAAGCAGCTGGTGCTGGCAGATATCCGCGCCATTGGCACTAATACCATTGACGTTTATCCCGGCAAAGACTTTGGCGACGACGAGCCGCAGTATCAGCAGGCGCTGAAATACGACGATCTGGCCGCGATTCAGAAGCAGCCGTGGGTGAACTCCGCCACGCCTGCGGTTTCGCAGAATCTGCGGTTGCGCGTGGGCAACGTTGACGTGGCCGCCAGCGCTAACGGCGTGAGCGGAGACTATTTCAACGTCTACGGCATGACCTTCAGCGAAGGCGCCACCTTCAACGCCGAGCAGCTGGCGGGCAGGGCGCAGGTGGTGGTGCTGGACGCGAACTCGCGCAGGCAGCTCTTCCCCAATAAAGCCAGCGTGGTAGGCGAAGTGATCCTGGTCGGCAACATGCCCGCCACGGTCATTGGCGTGGCGGAAGAGAAGCAGTCGATGTTTGGCAGCAGCAAGATCCTGCGCGTCTGGCTGCCCTACACCACCATCTCCGGGCGGATTATGGGACAGTCCTGGCTCAACTCCATCACCGTGCGCGTGAAGGAGGGCTACGACAGCGCGCTCGCCGAACAGCAGCTTGAGCGACTGTTAACCCTGCGCCACGGGAAGAAAGATTTCTTCACCTGGAATATGGACGGCCTCTTGAAAACGGCGGAAAAGACCACACGTACTCTTCAGCTGTTCCTCACGCTGGTGGCGGTGATCTCGCTGGTCGTCGGCGGCATCGGGGTGATGAATATCATGCTGGTGTCGGTCACCGAGCGCACGCGAGAGATCGGTATTCGCATGGCGGTCGGCGCCCGGGCCAGCGATGTGCTGCAGCAGTTTTTGATTGAGGCGGTTCTGGTGTGTCTGGTCGGCGGGGCGATGGGCATTGCGCTCTCGATGATGATCGCGTTTGCGCTCCAGCTCTTTTTACCCGGCTGGGAGATTGGCTTCTCGCCGGTTGCCATTATCACCGCGTTTTTGTGTTCGACCTTTACCGGCATTTTGTTTGGCTGGTTGCCCGCCCGCAACGCGGCGCGGCTGGATCCGGTGGACGCGCTGGCTCGGGAATAACCCGAAAATAAAAATGCCAGCCGATCGGGCTGGCATTTTGACTGCGGGATGTACACAATAAAACAGAGAGCTATGCAACCGTCTCTGCTTCAACGGGTACGATTAGGCTTGCATGATTGCCTTTTGGTCCCTGATGTACATCGAACCGGACGGACTGCCCGGCTTTGAGCGTTCTGTAACCATCCATCTGAATGGTGGAATAGTGAGCGAAGATATCCTCGCCGCCGCCTTCGGGGCAGATGAAGCCAAACCCTTTGGCGTTGTTGAACCACTTAACAGTACCCATTTCCATGCTTCGACATCCTTCGTAAATCTTATAAGTTAAGATGGAATGAACCGGTGGTGGAGTGGGGGCTGTTCAAAACCTCGCCATCTCACGCTTGTACAATTTAGAGAAACGAAAGAAGTCGTCAAGCGTTTGGCGCTGGAGATGGGACAATAATCAACCAAAGTTTGAAGCAGTTAACGCTATTGCAACAGTTTGTGACAGACATCGCGGATGACAGTAATAGATGATTGTTATCTAACATCTGAGGTAGATTCAAAGTGGTTATGCATAATGGGTAAGACCAACGATTGGCTGGATTTCGACCAGCTGGCGGAAGACAAAGTGCGCGACGCGCTAAAACCGCCATCTATGTATAAGGTTATGTTAATGAACGATGATTACACGCCGATGGAATTTGTTATTGACGTGCTACAAAAGTTCTTTTCTTATGATGTAGAACGTGCAACGCAACTGATGCTTACCGTTCATTATCGTGGCAAAGCTATCTGCGGCATCTTCACAGCCGAAGTGGCGGAAACCAAAGTGGCGATGGTGAACGACTATGCGAGGGAGAACGAGCATCCGTTGCTGTGTACGCTGGAAAAGGCCTGATAAGGCATAAAATTGGGGGGAGGTGCCTATGCTCAATCAAGAACTGGAACTCAGTTTAAACATGGCTTTCGCCAGAGCGCGTGAGCACCGACATGAGTTTATGACCGTCGAGCATTTACTGCTCGCACTGCTTAGCAACCCATCTGCCCGCGAAGCGCTGGAAGCCTGCTCCGTGGATCTGGTGGCGCTACGTCAGGAACTCGAAGCCTTCATCGAACAAACCACACCGGTGCTGCCAGCCAGTGAAGAAGAGCGCGACACGCAGCCGACGCTCAGCTTCCAGCGCGTGCTGCAGCGCGCGGTATTCCACGTCCAGTCTTCCGGGCGTAGCGAAGTGACTGGCGCAAACGTCTTAGTCGCCATCTTCAGCGAGCAGGAGTCACAGGCTGCCTACCTGCTGCGCAAACACGAAGTCAGCCGCCTCGACGTGGTTAACTTTATTTCTCACGGAACGCGCAAAGACGAGCCTAACCAGGCATCGGATTCCAGCAATCAGGTCAATAACAATGAAGAGCAAGCAGGCGGGGAGGATCGTATGGAAAACTTCACCACCAACCTTAACCAGCTTGCTCGCGTTGGCGGTATCGACCCGCTGATTGGTCGCGATAAAGAGCTGGAGCGCGCGATCCAGGTGCTGTGCCGTCGCCGCAAGAACAACCCGCTGCTGGTGGGTGAGTCAGGCGTGGGTAAAACCGCGATTGCCGAAGGGCTTGCCTGGCGCATTGTGCAGGGCGACGTGCCGGAAGTGATTGCCGACTGCACCATTTACTCACTGGATATAGGCTCGCTGCTGGCGGGCACCAAATACCGCGGTGATTTTGAAAAACGCTTCAAGGCGCTTTTAAAACAGCTGGAGCAGGACACCAACAGCATCCTGTTTATCGATGAGATCCACACCATCATCGGCGCAGGTGCGGCCTCCGGTGGCCAGGTGGATGCCGCGAACCTGATCAAACCGCTGCTCTCCAGCGGCAAGATCCGCGTGATTGGCTCCACGACCTACCAGGAGTTCAGCAACATCTTTGAGAAAGACCGCGCGCTGGCCCGCCGCTTCCAGAAAATCGACGTGACCGAGCCGTCCGTCGAGGAAACGGTGCAGATCATCAACGGCCTGAAGCCGAAGTACGAAGCGCACCACGACGTGCGTTACACCGCGAAAGCGGTCCGTGCGGCGGTGGAGCTGGCGGTGAAATACATCAACGACCGTCACCTGCCGGATAAGGCGATTGACGTGATTGATGAGGCCGGGGCGCGTGCGCGCCTGATGCCGGCCAGCAAGCGTAAGAAAACCGTTAACGTGGCGGATATTGAGTCCGTGGTGGCCCGCATCGCGCGTATCCCTGAGAAGAGCGTTTCTCAGAGCGACCGCGACACGCTGCGCACCCTCGGCAATCGCCTGAAAATGCTGGTCTTTGGTCAGGATAAGGCCATTGAGGCCTTAACCGAAGCGATCAAGATGGCCCGCGCCGGGCTGGGGCATGACCACAAGCCTGTCGGTTCCTTCCTGTTCGCTGGCCCAACCGGCGTGGGGAAAACCGAGGTGACGGTTCAGCTCTCCAAAGCGCTGGGCATTGAGCTGCTGCGCTTTGATATGTCCGAGTATATGGAGCGTCACACCGTCAGCCGTTTGATTGGTGCGCCTCCGGGCTACGTAGGCTTTGACCAGGGCGGCCTGCTCACCGACGCGGTGATCAAGCATCCGCACGCGGTCCTGCTGCTCGATGAAATCGAGAAGGCGCACCCGGACGTGTTCAACATCCTGCTGCAGGTGATGGACAACGGGACGCTGACCGACAACAACGGGCGCAAGGCGGACTTCCGCAACGTGGTGCTGGTGATGACCACCAACGCCGGCGTGCGTGAAACCGAGCGTAAATCCATCGGCCTGATCCACCAGGACAACAGCACCGATGCGATGGAGGAGATCAAGAAGATCTTCACGCCGGAGTTCCGTAACCGTCTGGACAACATTATCTGGTTCGATCACCTGTCTACCGAGGTGATCCATCAGGTTGTGGACAAGTTCATCGTCGAACTGCAGGTTCAGCTGGATCAGAAAGGCGTGTCGCTGGAAGTGAGCCAGGAGGCCCGCAACTGGCTGGCCGAGAAAGGCTACGACCGTGCGATGGGTGCCCGTCCGATGGCGCGCGTGATTCAGGACAACCTGAAGAAGCCGCTGGCAAACGAGCTGCTGTTTGGCTCGCTGGTGGACGGCGGTCAGGTGACCGTGGCGCTGGACCAGGCGAAGAACGAACTGACGTACGATTTCCAGAGCGCGGCGAAGCACAAGCCGGAAGCGGCTCACTGAGTTAAACGTTAATGTTAAAAACCGGGCATTTGCCCGGTTTTTTTTATGCCTGCCAAGGTAAAAGCAAAACGACAACAGTGTTGTCGTTTTTAGTGTTTTCTCCCTCTCCCTGTGGGAGAGGGCTGGGGTGAGGGCAACAGACCGCAGAGGAATTTTGCGAGGCGCTTTCCAGTTTCTTTCGAAGTCAGTTGCTGGATAAATCCACAGTAATAAAATGGCGGCGCACCTGCAAAATCAGGTGTCAGGATTGGCGTCCTGATTACACACGAGAAATGATGTTGATACGTCAACTATCATCAGGTTCGTTCACACTTTTGAAAGCTAGCGATATAATCCGCAGACTCAATTATGGTGGGCTGAACCGGGGCTTCTTTTGAAGCGCCGATTTTCCCGTGTGGGTCGGTACGCCAAACCGGTTCAGTCTGCCACCTGAGTTGGCGTTTGGGTGGAGATCCCATCATTTCACACGGAGTCATAATCAAATGGAACATAACAATCTTTCACTGCTTTATAGCGAACTCTCCCTCAACCCCGATCTCCCAACCCTTGCAGAGCGCTGCAAATTGTTCACCGAAATCCTCCTCGATTGCACATCACTCCCACAAACGCAGCCCATCTGTCGCTGCCTTGGGGCGTATCTGGAAGAAATGAAATCCGGCCTCACAGAGTCAATGCGTGATTTTCAGGTGGTGGAATTTGAGGACGAAGCGGAACAACCGAGACAAAAAGAGTGGCTGCTTGAAGACACCGAAGCACAGTGTGATTACTGTCGGGCGTTAAACCACATACTGCTGGTATCGCATTTTGACCGCGATATGTTGCCGCACCTGACTGGGCTACTCCATAACATTACGCATTCGATGGCCGCAGATGTCGTTGCACCTCAAAGTGCAGAAACGGTAATTCACATTATTTCCTGACGTCGATCCGAGGCGTCGGGGGAGTTGCTCTGACGCCAAATGGATTAATTTTCGGAAAAGTGGGTGTTACAGGAAGACGTTAATAACTTTTGATGACACTAAAAAATAGTGCAGTTCGCTGCCGTACAGCTCGCGTTATGTGGCCCTTAACTGCCTGAATTTTCCTTCATCTGTTGGTTATAAATACAGCCAAGACCCACTAAATGCTGGCTCACTACCCGTGCCCCATAGTTATGACACTGTAATGACCATGGATGGGATTTCAGCCAGACAGCAAACGCAGTGCAGTATGCAAGTGAAATCAACGCGGGCTCCGCTGTACTTTGCTGTCCGGTCAGTAGGCCAATCATCTTGCATACCTCGCCATTATCCCAACGCTGCCACACATTTTTCCACCATCCCATTTTCCAGCTACCTGTAAGGCAAAATGCTTTGTCAGAGAGGTTGGCCTTTTCATTCTTTTCAGATACAAACCAAAGATCGGTTTTTCCAAGTCGGACTTCTGTTGACCAGGCAGTTATAGCCCCGCCGCGCAAAACGCACTCATGGGCGAGATAATGATCGGTTACACCCGGGAAGCGTCGTTTTAATCGCTGGAAATGACTGTGTATGGTAATGACAGGACGGACTATGCTTCCCCGGTCGTTTCGCTTAAGCTCGGCACTACCGTACTGAATTTCATCAAATTGACTCCGTTTAAGAAATTGCATTTCTTGCTCCCGAATAAGATCGGTATCGCTCGACGGTAGTATCGAAGAAGGGAAAGACTTAGAACCCTGATAGAGCAATGAATCACCTACCTTCCATTCGCAATAGTTGGTTGTTATTTGAATAATTTTGCCGGAGTCAGCATCGGCACTGATCACAACATACAGTTTCTGCCTGGTAGAATGACCCTGAAACGGTATAACCATTGTGGTCGTTGACACCCTTGTTAGCGCAGGGAGTGAAACATGCAGATCGCGCTCGAACCCGTTAACCGCTTGCGCAAGCACCCTTTGGTTTGTCGTTTCACCAGAGTGCACCCCTTGTTCGAGCTGGGAAAGAAGGGTGATATTTTTATTCAGGCCTACAGCATTGTCATAGTGTGGAGTAAATACATAACGGCAGGTACAACATTGAAAGCGGGGTGTTCTGGCTTTTGTGTATCCATAGCGAATGATGTGCGCTGTAAAACAGCGGGGACAACCTTGTCCTGTATTTCCTAATTTTCGTTGCATGAATTGACTGAACCACTCGTCACATTCTTTTGTATTAAACAGTGGAGGAAGACTGCCACATTTTTGACATTCAAGTGCTGCGTAGCCCAGACGATAAACAGGAAAAACATAATCACTCGCATCTGGTATTCCGAGATTTGGACATGACCAGCTTTTGCAAACATTGAGATCTATTTTTTGAGCGGATTCCATGTGCTTCACCAACTGATTCTGTTAGTCGTAAATTTTCGCGTCTCCCTTTTCCATATGTCGTGAGAAGGTTCACAAAATCTGTTTTTTGCTAATCGATAATGAAATTCTTTCTTTAATTCGAGAGTTAAAAATGAAAAAAACAGTAATCGCGGTTTTATTACTATCGGGATATGCTTCGCTAAGTCCAGCGCAGGACGTTACCGTCATTTATACCAATGACCTGCATGCACATGTTGAGCCCTATAAACTCCCTTATGTTGCAGAAGGTAAAAGAGCTGTCGGTGGCTTCGCAAATATTGCGACTTACGTTAAGCAAGAAAAGCAAAAAAATAAGGCTACTTTTTATTTCGATGCTGGAGATTACTTTACCGGTCCATACATTAGCAGCCTGACAAAAGGGCGGGCAATCATAGATATTATGAATACAATGTCATTTGATGCTGCGTCTGTCGGCAATCATGAGTTCGACCATGGTTGGGATAATACGCTGATACAGCTCAGTCAGGCTAAATTCCCGATACTGTTAGGTAACGTGTTTTATAAAAATAGCAATGTCCTTTTCTGGAATAAGCCGTATACAATCCTTGAAAAGGGTGGCGTTAAAATTGGGGTCATTGGGTTGCATGGCGTATTCGCTTTCGATGATACCGTTTCATCGTCAATGCGTCAGGGTATTGAAGCGCGTGACGAGGTGAAATATCTCCAGCATTATTTGGATGAACTACGTGGAAAAGTAGATATAACCGTTGCACTCATTCATGAAGGTTTCCCTGCACGCCAGTCCAGTATCGGCAATACTGATGTCAAACGCGCCCTTGATAAGGATATCCAGACGGCGAAACAGGTGAAAGGACTGGATATTCTGATTACCGGACATGCGCATGTTGGGACGCCGGAGCCGCTTAAAGTAGATAACACGCTGGTGCTTTCGACTGATAGTGGTGGGATTGATATTGGTAAACTGGTCCTGGATGTGGATCTAAAAAAACATCACAACAAAATAAAAAGCTTCGAACTTAAAACCCTTTACGCTGATGAATGGAAACCCGATCCGGCAACTCAGAGTGTTATTGATAGCTGGAATAAAAAGCTCTCCGAAACGGTTCGCCAAAAAGTTGGAGAGACGCCTGTTACGCTTACGCGCGCCTACGGGGAATCATCTTCGCTGGGCAATTTATTTACCGATGCAATGCTTGCTGCTGCGCCTGATGCGCAACTGGCGCTCACTAATTCAGGTGGTCTGCGTGCTGATTTGAATGCCGGTCCGATAACCCTCGGCGATGTTATTAGCGCGTTCCCGTTTCCAAATGAGCTAACCATAATGGATTTGAAAGGGAAATCCTTACGAAATCTTATGGAGCACAGTGCATCACTCACTAACGGTGTTTTGCAGATGTCGAAAGGACTGGAGATGCGCTACGACCAACATAAACCTGTCGGGCAACGCGTTGTGCTACTTACGCTTAATGGCAAGCCAATTGTAGACTCTGATACCTATCGCGTAGCGACAAATAGTTTCCTTGCCCCTGGTGGTGATGGCTTTACTGCATTCATTGATGGTCAGAACAAACAGGTAAAAGGTGGATATAACCTTTCCAATGCGGTTATTGATTATCTGGTGAAAGGAAATAAGATCATTCCCCAACAGGTGAATGAGATGCGAGTAAAAGAAGTTACACAGTAATAATTAACAACAGGTGAATAATATGGCAATTACCTATCTTGGAATGGATCTCGCTCCTGCTAACAACCAGCTTGCGGTCTATCTGAAGTTTATAATTGATGAAGAGGCAACATATTCCTATACGGTTCTGGGAAGATCGACTAGCACGACAAGTTTAGATTTTACGTATTCTTCAAGTGACATTATCACTTTACCTGAGATAAAAGTTCCAGTTATTGGGCTGTACGCAAACTACCTTAACCAAGTGCAGGTTATCTTTAAAAACCTTAGCGGAGTGGAAATTTTTAATCAAATCATCCAAGTAAGCACACAGGAACAACTCTACCGCGATGGGACAATTTTCCATATCGATATTGAGCAAACGGATCCCGCTAACTTCACGACCGTATGGGGAAACAGTTGGTTAATGACAACCAATTGTGATGGCTACGACCGGAACGGCGATCTTCGCTGCTATTATGCTCAGCCCTACCGTAACCAGATGCTAAAAACGCATAAAGGTTATTTCTATATCGGCAGTGATGAAGATGAACATTGGTATGGGCGACGCTTTTTCAAAATCGATATTTTGGGCAACGAGATTCTGGAATTTGATTTACGTGACCGCGATGGCAACCGCTATGCTAACACCCACGATCTGATCTGGGATTCAGCTGGTAATCTCTTCATGATTGGTAATGATAACCCGGACCGTTCTACCAATACTATGCGACAGGATGCATCAATATTAAAATTTGATGAAAAGACAGGCGTGATGCTGTGGGCAAAAAATTACACTCGTGCTTTTGATAATACGAAGATCCTGAATAATAGTCCCACAAACGATGCTCACCTTAACTCGCTTTCCTGGATCCCCGCGGGTGAGGCAAATGCTGAAGCGATTGTTGTTCATACTCGCTCTGCAGGCCTGACGTTTGGTATTTCTCCTGCCGATGGTAAGATGCTGTGGAGTATTAATACAGGGGGGTTTAACAGTAATTTCGCTGCAGGACAGGGCGTTACGCAGATAGATACTTCCGGTATAGCGGATTTTGAAAATGGTGCTCATACCGTATTTGTCACTAAAAATAGCGCTTTTGCTGGGTTAAGCAATGAGACTGAAGGGAAATTTGTTCTTTCGCTATTTGATAATCGCTCCTGCGTCGATAATGAAGGCAATGCAGTTACTCGAGATATTACGCTTGATTCAACGGCTGTTTTTTACAAAACCGATCCTGCGAGAGTCGTTTTCTATGCTGTTGATCTCGTCGCCAATACAGCAACCCAGGCTCACGAAAGTTTCGAGTTACCTTCCGATCGTGTTCCTCAAGTCACTGATTTTATGGGGGCAGCAATAGATTATGGTGACTACTATGGCATCTACACCAACCATGCGCGCTCTTTCTTTATCAGCGATGTGACAGGCCATATTATTGCCACAATCTACGATTTGATTTGCTCGCTGGATGGCTATCCAGAGTTCCCTGGCGAATGCTATCGGGCAAGGTTGTTTGCAAAAGACGAGCTTGATGCTTTGATAAATATAGGTTATCAGGTGGCAAACGGCTGATAGCATAGCCAGACACAGCCATTAAAAGGGCATTGCGGCTGCTAATGTCGGTCACTTACAGTGGCTGGCCTTGCTGTCGACCAGACAGCCTGACGCTGAAACGAACGGCTAAATAATTGTTCAAATAATCACCTGCAGCACAAAAAAAGTAAGGCCGGGAAAATCCCGGCCTTATTTAATATTCATCTGCCATTACAGGCGAAAACAATTAGCGACTACGGAAGACAATGCGGCCTTTGCTCAGGTCGTACGGGGTCAGTTCAACAGTCACTTTGTCGCCCGTCAAAATGCGGATGTAGTTTTTGCGCATTTTACCGGAGATGTGCGCAGTTACCACGTGACCGTTTTCCAGCTCTACGCGAAACATGGTATTAGGCAACGTATCAAGTACGGTACCCTGCATTTCAATATTGTCTTCTTTGGCCATCTAATCCTCTGGGGTATCACTACCAAGTTTTGAACCGGCAAGATAATGCCGAAATTCATCAATTAAGTAAAGAATTGCGCGATTAAAACGCAGCAAAACAGTTTCGGCGCATTGCCCAAGCGTCACGGTACAACCGAACAGGAAGCGCATTCGTAAAGGGGAGACAACAGGATAAACGTCAGGACGTTATCTGAAGCGAGGGTCCCAAACGGCGGCGGGGCAACAGGCAGAAGCTACTCTGCGGCATAATTATAACACCCTCACAAAAAATATGCGGAAAACATTTAGGCATTGGGCATAAAGAGCGTTCTCGGTATCCAGAAGTCGCGCGGGAGCTTCTCCTGACGGCTGGCATCCAGCTGTTCGATGTACTGGCGTCGCGGGATTTCAATAGCACCCAGGGAGGCCGTATGCTCGTTGAGCACCTGACAATCGATCAGGCGTCCGCCGCGCTGGGCAAACGCATCGCAGAAGACCAGCAGCGCGGTTTTCGAGGCGTTAACCGCACGAGAGAACATCGACTCGCCGCAAAACAGCGTCCCCTGCGCCACGCCGTACATGCCGCCGACGAGTGCTCCGCCTTCCCACACCTCGATGGAGTGGGCGTAGCCAAGCTCATGGAGCTGGTGGTAGGCGGTAATGATATCGCGGGTTATCCATGTCCCTTCATAGCGGTCTTCTGCACAGCCTTCAATGACCTGACCAAAAGCGTGGTTGAGGGTGACGCGGTAAGGGGATTTCGCATGGAAACGCTTCATGCTGCGGCTCACGTGAAACTGCGCTGGCCACAGCACTGCACGCGGATCGGGGGACCACCATAAAATCGGATCGCCGGGGGAAAACCAGGGGAATATACCGCGCTGGTACGCCATTAATAGCCGAGCGGGGCTGAGGTCACCTCCAAGGGCCAGCAGCCCGTTGGGCTCACGCAGCGCCCCTTCCGGAGAAGGGAACGCGATGTTATGACGAGAAAGCTGGACCAGGCGCATGACAGCAAAACTCCAGTACGCGAGTAAGGACGCTACAAATATAGTCTACAGACGCTGTTTAAACTGGTAGTAGCGACCCTGTTTCGCCAACAGCTCTGCGTGACTACCTTGCTCAATAATGTGTCCGTTGTCCATCACAATTATCCGATCAAAACTCGCCAGTCCGCGCAGGCGGTGTGTGACCATCAGCACGGTTTTGCCGGTCATGACATTCGCCAGTAAATCAAGGATTTGGCTCTCGGTTGTGGCATCCAGCCCTTCGGTGGGTTCGTCGAGCAGCATCAGCGGCGCATCGTGCAGCAGCGCGCGCGCAATTGCCAGACGGCGCAGTTCACCGCCGGAGAGCTGACGGCCGCCTTCGCCCAGCCAGCTGTTCAGTCCGTCGTCCTCAAGCAGTTTTTGCAGCCCGACCTGCTCCAGCACGGCGCGAAGCGCATCATCAGAGGCCTCTGGCGCGGCCAGCAGCAGGTTATCGCGCAGGGTGGCGCTAAACAGATGCACACGCTGCGGAACGACGCTCACCGTCTTGCGCAGGGCCTGCTCGCTGAAATCGGTCAGCAACGTGTTATTAAAACGAATCTGACCGAGCTGCGGATCCCAGGCGCGAGTCAGCAACTGCAGCAGCGTCGATTTACCGCAGCCGGTACGGCCGAGGATCGCCATCCGCTGACCGGCATTAACAGAAAGGTTGATACCGTCCAGCGCGTTCTGCGCCTGTTTGTCATAGGCGAAGGTGACATCTTCAAGCGTCAGCGCAACCTGCTCTGGTACCGCAGTTTGCCCGGTACTGAACGTGACTTCTGGCTCCTGTTCGGCAATCTGCGTGATGCGCAGGGCAGAGGCGATCACCTGACCAAGATGCTGGAAGGCGCCCGTCACCGGGGCCAGCGCCTCAAACGCCGCCAGCGCGCAGAAGACGAAAAGGGCAATAAGTGGACCCGGCTGTGAGTTTCCCCCGACATCACCGGAAGCCAGCCACAGCATGGCAATCACCGCCACGCCGCCGATTAACATCATCAGCGCCTGAGAGAAGGCCGTCAGCTCCGACTGGCGGCGCTGGGCCTCATGCCAGTTAAGCTCCGTACTTTCCATCCGCGCACGGTAGCGCTTGCTGGCGCCAAAAATCGTCAGCTCTGCCTGCCCCTGAAGCCAGGAGGTGAGCTGCTGGCGGTAGTCCCCGCGCAGGCGCGTCAGGTTTTCCCCGGTGGATTTCCCGGCGCGGTAAAACAGCGGCGGCAGAATGATGAGCGTCAGCAGCATGATCCCGCCCAGCGTCAGCGCAACGGAAACATCCAGAACAGACAGCCCCAGCGTGACCACCACAATCACCACAAACGCGCCCACGATCGGGGAAATCACGCGCAGGTAAAGGTGATCCAGCGTGTCGACATCCGCAACGACACGGTTAAGTAACTCACCCTGACGAAAACGCGCCAGCCCGGCAGGGGAGAGGGGCAGCAGTTTGCTGAAGGTGTAGATGCGCAGGTGCTGCAGCACGCGGAAAGTGGCGTCGTGGCTGACCAGCCGTTCGAAATAGCGTCCGGCAGTCCGCGTGATGGCGGTACCGCGAACACCGGCAGCCGGGAGCATATAGTTGAAGCTGTATAAACCGGCAAAGCCCGCGACGGCCGAGGCCGACAGGAACCAGCCGGAAAGGGTGAGCAGGCCAATGCTGGCGAGCAGCGTGACAATCGCCAGCACAATCCCCAGCGTCAGCATCCATTTGTGGCGTTTATAGAGCGCAAGATAAGGCAGCAGAGCACGCATCAGATGTCCTCCTGACGGTTCGCCAGCAGGGCGGCAAACGGTCCCTGCGCGGCAACGAGAGAGGCGTAATCGCCTTGCTCAACAATACGGCCGTTCTCCATGACCCAGATCTGGTCCCAGTCGGCAATCCCTTCCAGCTGATGGGTAACCATCAGGGTGGTTTGCTGCCGGGAGGCGGCGTTCAGGGCCTCCATTACGCGCTGTTCGCTGTGGGCGTCCAGGCTGGCGGCGGGCTCATCCAGTAGCATCAGATGGCATGGGTTAAGCAGCGCGCGGGCAACGGCTACGCGCTGCGCCTGTCCGACCGACAGCCCGGCGGACTGATCGCCCACCACGGTATCTACCCCCTGCGGAAGCAGCGGCAGAAACTCGCTGACCCAGGCGCGGTCGAGCACCGATTGCAGTTCATCTTCTCGCGCGTCCGGGCGCGCCAGCAGAACGTTTTCACGCAGCGTAGAGGCTGGAAGCTGCGGGTTTTGTCCTACCCAACTGAGCTGTTTACGCCAGGCATCTGGATCGAGGTTGCGCAGTTCGGTTTTGTTGATCCGCAGTGAACCCGTATAGGCCATAAAGCCGGACAGCGCATTCAGCAAAGAACTTTTACCGGAACCGCTTGTGCCGACGAGCACCACCCGTTGTCCGGCAGGTAAGGTAAAGTTCAGCGGACCCGCGAGCACTTTGCCTTCCGGTGACAGAATAGAAAAGTCCTGCGCTTCAATGGTCACGGGGTCTTTAGCATTCAGCGTCACGTCACCCCGCTCCGGGTGAGCCAGCGGCGTTTCAAGGAACGTTTTCAGGCTATCGGCTGCACCAACCGCCTGCGCTTTGGCGTGATAGAAGGTCCCCAGATCGCGGAGCGGCTGGAAAAACTCCGGGGCCAGGATCAGCGCCAGGAAACCGGCAGAAAGGGTCACCGCCGTGCCGTAATGGCCGAAATCCAGCGCGCCAAGGTAGGAGAAGCCAAAGTAGACCGCCACGAGGGCAATCGACAGCGAGGTAAAGAATTCCAGCACGCCGGAGGACAAGAAGGCAAGGCGTAACACTTCCATGGTGCGCTGACGGAAGTCCTGCGATGCCCGGCGAATATTTTCGGTTTCCGCTTCACCGCGGCCAAAAATGCGTAACGTCTCCATGCCGCGCAGACGATCGAGGAAATGACCGCTCAGGCGACCCAGTGCCAGGAAGTTACGGCGGTTGGCATCCGCTGCCCCCATGCCGACCAGCGCCATAAACAGCGGGATCAGCGGGGCGGTGCCCATCAGAATCAGCGCAGCCATCCAGTTCACCGGGAAGATGGCGATCACGATCAGCAGCGGAACGAAGACGGCAAGGGCCATCTGCGGCAGATAGCGCGCATAGTAGTCGTGCATATCGTCAATCTGCTCAAGGATCAGCGTCGCCCAGCTACCGGCCGGTTTACCCTGGATCCACGCGGGCCCGGCTTCCTGAAGGCGATCCAGCACCTGACGGCGGATCTCGTAGCGGATGTGCTGTCCGGCGTGAAAACCGACGCGCTCACGCAGCCACACCACCCAGGCGCGCAGGATAAAAATCAGGATCAGGACAATAAAAGGCAGCAACAGCGCTTCGCGCGGGATGTTCTCCATGATCATGTGATGAAGAATGCGGGCCAGCAGCCATGCCTGGGCAACAATCAACAGACCGCTAACGAACCCCAGGAGACGGGAAATCGTAAGCCAGCGGCGGGAAATAACGCTTTGCTGTTTCAGCCAGCGTGTTAACTCTTGTTGACGGGTTTTTTCCATTGCGTACTTTGCAGGTGACGTTATTAGAAATTGGGCAGCGCAATGTTACAACGGGGAGACAATAAAGGCGACTTATCGCCGCCTTTATTTACGTTTGTTACTGACTTGTAAAGATTATTTACCTTGTTCAGCCAGTCCATCGAGGTAGCGTTCAGCGTCCAGCGCGGCCATACAGCCGGTGCCAGCAGAGGTAATCGCCTGACGATAAATATGGTCCATCACGTCGCCAGCCGCGAACACGCCCGGGATGCTGGTCTGGGTCGCATTACCGTGAATGCCGGACTGCACTTTGATGTAGCCGTTTTCCAGCTCCAGCTGACCGTCGAAGATCGCGGTGTTCGGGCTGTGACCGATCGCCACGAACAGACCCGCCACTTCAAGCGTTTCGACGTTGTCGGTGTTCTGGGTATCACGGATACGCAGACCGGCAACGCCCATCTGGTCGCCCGTCACCTCTTCCAGGGTACGGTTGGTGTGCAGCACGATGTTGCCGCTTGCCACTTTATCCATCAGGCGTTTGATAAGGATCTTCTCCGCGCGGAAGGTTTCGCGGCGGTGGATCAGGTGCACTTCAGAGGCAATGTTCGCCAGGTAGAGCGCTTCTTCCACTGCGGTGTTACCGCCGCCGATGACCGCGACTTTCTGATTGCGGTAGAAGAAACCGTCACAGGTTGCGCAGGCAGAGACG
Source organism: Enterobacter cloacae complex sp. P16RS2 (assembly GCF_014982155.1). Taxonomy (NCBI): domain Bacteria; kingdom Pseudomonadati; phylum Pseudomonadota; class Gammaproteobacteria; order Enterobacterales; family Enterobacteriaceae; genus Enterobacter; species Enterobacter cloacae complex sp. P16RS2. Next base: position 175,360 of record NZ_JADCKW010000007.1, read on the forward strand.
CCGCGGCCTTTGAACGCTTCTTCGGATGGCAGACCGAGGTAACGGGCAGAGGCGCCGGTGGCAACGATCAGAGCGTCACAGGTGTATTCGCCGCTGTCGCCCGTCAGGCGGAACGGACGGTTCTGCAGATCGACCTTATTAATGTGGTCGAACAGAATTTCAGTTTCGAATTTAGCGGCATGCTCGTGCATACGTTCCATCAGCAGCGGCCCGGTCAGGTCGTTCGGGTCCCCTGGCCAGTTTTCCACTTCGGTGGTGGTGGTCAGCTGACCGCCTTTTTCCATGCCGGTGATGAGTACCGGGTGCAGGTTAGCGCGTGCAGCATAGACCGCTGCGGTATATCCCGCAGGTCCAGAACCAAGGATTAGCAGCTTACTGTGTTTGGCCGTGCCCATGAGATCCCCATTGTTGTTGGCAGACATTTGGCTGGATTGTAGGGAATTTGTTGTCGTAAAAAAAGAGCGCCGCAATTTTGATATCAATCTGTGTAATAGCCACGGGCGATGAATGAGGCGCTATAACATCACGCTTTCGCCTGAAAAACGGTCGTTTGTAAGGCAATAAAATGAGGATTAATACCCTGCCGTAATGAATATCCGGCATGTTGTACTAAAAAACGATGTTTTGCTTTGACAATCCCCTGCGCATTTGCGAAAACATTCAAGGAAGAAAAAAAACCGCGTTAACCGTATGCCGCATAGGCATGCACGTAAATGCCATTTTTACCGGGTCAGTGAAATCTACGCATGGCGTGGACAGACGCCATACGTGATGTCGGTGACTGCCTTCGGGCAACGGTCTTCTTACCAACAGAACCCGAATCCGCATCGCGTCTAATACAAAACCAGGCGATGTGATGACTAACGGGTACAGGCTCTGAACAGTGATGTGCACAGGGTCCAGGCAGGAGTAGGGAAGGAATACAGAGAGACAATAATAATGGTAGATAGCAAGAAGCGCCCTGGCAAAGATCTCGACCGTATCGATCGTAACATTCTTAATGAATTGCAAAAGGATGGGCGTATTTCCAACGTCGAGCTTTCAAAACGTGTGGGACTTTCCCCGACGCCGTGCCTTGAGCGTGTGCGCCGACTGGAAAGACAGGGTTTCATTCAGGGCTATACTGCTCTGCTGAACCCGCATTATCTGGATGCCTCACTTCTGGTATTTGTTGAGATTACTCTGAATCGTGGTGCGCCGGATGTGTTTGAGCAATTTAATGCCGCTGTACAAAAACTTGAAGAAATTCAAGAGTGTCATCTGGTATCCGGTGATTTCGACTACCTGTTGAAAACCCGCGTGCCTGATATGTCCGCCTACCGTAAGCTGCTGGGGGAAACCCTGCTGCGTCTGCCAGGCGTGAACGACACCCGTACGTACGTGGTGATGGAAGAGGTCAAACAGAGCAATCGTCTGGTTATTAAGACGCGCTAACACGGAACAGGTGCAAAATCAGCGTAGTTTGATTACACTCCTGTTAATCCATACAGCAACAGTGCCGGGGAGTCCCGGCGCTGTTGTCCGTTTTAGCAAAAAGGCAGGATATGCCTGATACCTGGAGAGCCTTTTTTGAGCCAGGAATACACTGAAGACAAAGAAGTCACACTATCGAAGCTAAGCAGCGGACGTCGTCTCCTCGAGGCTTTGCTGATTGTTATTGCCCTTTTTGCCGTCTGGCTGATGGCAGCCTTACTCAGTTTCAACCCCTCAGATCCCAGCTGGTCACAAACTGCATGGCATGAGCCTATCCATAATTTAGGCGGTGTCCCCGGTGCCTGGCTTGCGGACACGCTGTTCTTCATTTTCGGTGTGATGGCCTACACCCTTCCCGTCATTATCATTGGCGGATGCTGGTTTGCTTGGCGTCATCGTCAGAACGATGATTACATCGACTATTTTGCCGTGTCGCTGCGCCTGATTGGCGCGCTGGCGCTGATCCTCACCTCGTGCGGGCTGGCGGCAATCAATGCGGATGATATCTGGTACTTCGCCTCTGGCGGGGTGATCGGCAGTTTACTCAGTTCTGCGCTGCAGCCGATGCTGCACAGCAGCGGCGGTACGCTGGCGCTGCTGTGTATCTGGGCGGCCGGGCTGACGCTGTTTACCGGCTGGTCATGGGTGAGCATTGCCGAGAAGATCGGCAGTTTTATCCTCACCATTTTGACCTTCGCCAGCAACCGTACCCGCCGTGACGATACGTGGGTTGATGAAGAAGAATACGAAGATGAAGAGGAAGATGACGCGCCTGTGCAGCGTCGCGAGTCTCGTCGTGCGCGTATTCTGCGCGGCGCGCTGGCGCGTCGCCAGCGTGTTGCTGAGAAATTTGCCAACCCGCTGGGTCGTAAAACCGATGCGGCGCTCTTCTCCGGTAAACGCATGGATGAAGACGAGCAGGTGGCGTATCGCGCTGCGGGTGTCGCCGTCGATCCTGACGATGTGCTCTTCTCCGGCAGCCGGGCCACTCCGGGTGACTTCGACGAATACGATCCGCTGTTAAATGGCCATTCGGTTACCGAGCCGGTTGCGGCCGCTGCAGCCGCGACGACCGCTGCGCAGGCGTATGCCGCGCCTGTCGACGCCGTGATGCCATCCGCGCCGGTTTCGCCGCCGGAATCCGTTATTCAGCAGCCTCAGGTTGACTGGCAGACTGCGCCAGGCGTTCACACGCCGGAGCCAGTTATCGCGCCTGAACCTGAAAGCTACATCCCTGTGCAGCAGGAGCAGTGGCAGCAGCCTTATCAGCCGCCGCAGCCTGCGTATGAACCGCAAGATTACCCGCACTATGAACAGCCTGTGGCCCAACCTTATCAGGAGTATGTGCCTGAGCCGGTTGAACCTGTGCAGCCTTATGTAGAGCCGCAGCCTGAACCTGAAATCGTGGAAGAGGTAAAACCCTCTCGTCCACCGATGTACTATTTTGAAGAAGTTGAAGAGCGTCGTGCGCGTGAACGCGAGCAGCTGGCGGCCTGGTACCAGCCTGTGCCTGAACCGGTGCAGGAGCCGGTGACGAAAGCGCCTTCTGTTTTCGTTCCACCGATCGACCCGACGCCTGCAGTCGCACCCGTAGCGGAAAGCGTGAAGCAGGCTACCGCGGCCGCTGCCGTGGCTGCACCTGTCTTTAGCCTGGCAACTGGGGGCGCACCACGTCCTCAGGTGAAGGAGGGGATTGGTCCGCAACTGCCTCGTCCTAACCGCGTTCGCGTACCAACCCGTCGTGAACTTGCCTCTTATGGCATCAAGCTGCCTTCCCAGCGCATGGCGGAAGAGAAAGCGCGAGAGCCTGAGTACGAAGATGACGCCGATGAGATGCAGCAGGACGAGCTGGCCCGCCAGTTCGCCGCGCAGCAGAATCAACGCTACGGTGAAGGATATCAGCACGATGAACCTGTGCCTGAAGACGAAGATGACGCTGCAGAAGCGGAATTAGCGCGCCAGTTCGCCGCCACCCAGCAGCAGCGTTATTCCGGTGAACAACCGGCTGGTGCAAATCCGTTCTCACTGTCTGATTTTGAATTCTCGCCGATGAAGGATCTGGTGGATGATGGCCCGAGCGAGCCTTTATTTACCCCGAGCGTGATGCCGGAAGCGGAGCCTGTGCGCCAGCAGCCAGCACCACAGGCCTACGCGCAGCCGCACCAGCCTGTTCAGCAGCCGTATGCGCAGCAGCATCAACCTGTTCAGCAACCGCAGCAATCGCAGCAGCCACCGCAGTTCCAGCAGCCTGCGCCTCAGCCGCAGGAAAGTCTGATTCACCCGCTGCTGATGCGTAACGGTGACAGCCGTCCGCTGCAGCGTCCAAGCACGCCGCTGCCGTCTCTGGATCTGTTAACGCCGCCGCCGTCAGAAGTGGAGCCGGTCGATACCTTCGCGCTTGAGCAGATGGCGCGTCTGGTGGAAGCGCGTCTGGCTGACTTCCGCATCAAGGCGGACGTGGTGAACTACTCGCCGGGCCCTGTGATCACCCGTTTTGAACTGAATCTGGCGCCCGGCGTTAAAGCCGCGCGTATTTCCAACCTGTCCCGCGACCTGGCGCGTTCTCTGTCGACCGTGGCGGTGCGTGTGGTGGAAGTTATCCCTGGCAAGCCGTACGTTGGGCTTGAGCTGCCGAACAAGAAACGTCAGACCGTCTACCTGCGTGAAGTGCTGGATAACACCAAATTCCGCGATAATCCATCCCCGCTGACCGTGGTGTTGGGTAAAGATATCGCGGGCGATCCGGTCGTGGCAGATCTCGCCAAAATGCCTCACCTGCTGGTAGCGGGTACCACCGGTTCCGGTAAGTCAGTCGGTGTGAACGCCATGATCCTCAGCATGCTCTATAAAGCGCAGCCGGAAGATGTGCGTTTCATCATGATCGACCCGAAAATGCTCGAACTGTCGGTCTACGAAGGCATCCCACATCTGCTGACCGAAGTGGTCACCGATATGAAGGACGCCGCCAACGCCCTGCGCTGGAGCGTCAATGAGATGGAACGCCGCTACAAGCTGATGTCTGCGCTGGGCGTGCGTAACCTGGCCGGTTATAACGAGAAAATTGCCCAGGCTGTGCGCATGGGGCGTCCGATCCCGGATCCTTACTGGAAGCCGGGTGACAGCATGGATGCCCAGCATCCGGTGCTGGAAAAACTGCCTTATATCGTCGTGCTGGTCGATGAATTCGCTGACCTTATGATGACCGTCGGTAAGAAAGTAGAAGAGTTGATTGCCCGTCTGGCGCAGAAAGCGCGTGCGGCCGGTATTCACCTTGTGCTGGCGACCCAGCGTCCTTCCGTTGATGTTATCACCGGTCTTATCAAAGCGAACATTCCGACGCGTATCGCTTTTACCGTATCCAGTAAAATTGACTCCCGTACCATTCTTGACCAGGGAGGCGCAGAGTCGCTGCTGGGTATGGGTGACATGCTCTATTCAGGCCCGAACTCCACCTCTCCGGTGCGTGTCCACGGTGCGTTCGTCCGCGATGAGGAAGTTCACGCCGTCGTGCAGGACTGGAAAGCGCGCGGTCGTCCGCAATACGTTGACGGTATTACCAGCGACACGGAAAGCGAAGGCGGCGGCGGTGGCTTCGACGGCGGCGAAGAGCTGGATCCGTTATTCGATCAGGCGGTTAACTTCGTTACCGAAAAACGCAAAGCGTCAATCTCAGGCGTGCAGCGTCAGTTCCGCATCGGCTATAACCGCGCGGCGCGCATCATTGAGCAGATGGAAGCGCAGGGCATTGTGAGCGAGCAGGGGCATAACGGTAACCGCGAGGTGCTGGCTCCACCGCCGTTTGATTAACCTTCAGCGATTGCAAAGAAGGGTAAATCAGCCAAAATTAAGCATTTTCTTCTGTCGCCTGCCTTCGGGCAGGTCCAGAATAGAAGACGGAAACCCCATATCGGGAAGACGTATTTTAAGGAATAACAATGAAAAAAATCGCCATCGCCTGTGCATTACTCACCAGTTTTGTCGCCAGCAGCGTCTGGGCTGATGCGGCCAGCGACCTTAAAAGCCGACTGGATAAAGTAAGCAGCTTCCACGCCAGCTTCACGCAAAAAGTGACGGACGGCAGCGGCAACGCGGTGCAGGAAGGCCAGGGAGATTTGTGGGTAAAACGCCCAAATCTGTTCAACTGGCACATGACCCAGCCGGATGAGAGTATCCTCGTGTCTGACGGCAAAACCTTATGGTTCTTCAACCCGTTCGTTGAGCAGGCAACGGCGACCTGGCTGAAAGATGCCACCAGCAATACGCCGTTTATGCTGATTGCTCGTAACCAGTCCAGCGACTGGCAGCAGTACAATATTAAACAGACGGGTGACGAGTTTGTCCTGACGCCGAAAGGCAGTAACGGCAACCTGAAGCAGTTCACCATTAACGTAAGCACCAACGGTACGATTAATCAGTTCGGCGCGGTTGAGCAGGACGATCAGCGCAGCAGCTACCAGCTCAAGTCTCAGCAGAACGGCGCCGTTGATGCATCGAAATTTACCTTTACCCCGCCGCAGGGCGTAACGGTGGACGATCAACGCAATAAGTAAGAGGCGTGAGTGGGCAATCTGTCGCTCGATTTTTCAGATAACGCGTTTCAACCTTTGGCCGCTCGTATGCGGCCAGAAAATTTAGCGCAGTATATCGGCCAGCAACATCTGCTGGCTGCCGGTAAGCCATTACCGCGCGCCATTGAGGCTGGGCATCTTCACTCCATGATCCTCTGGGGCCCCCCTGGCACCGGCAAGACTACGCTTGCAGAAGTGATCGCCCGCTATGCCAACGCGGACGTCGAACGTATCTCGGCGGTCACCTCCGGCGTGAAAGAGATCCGTGAGGCGATCGAGCGTGCGCGGCAGAACCGCAATGCCGGGCGGCGTACCATCCTCTTCGTGGACGAAGTCCACCGCTTCAACAAGAGCCAGCAGGATGCCTTCCTGCCGCATATTGAAGACGGCACGATCTTCTTCATCGGTGCGACCACCGAAAACCCGTCGTTTGAACTGAACTCGGCGCTACTTTCCCGCGCGCGCGTTTACCTGCTCAAATCGCTCACCACCGATGATATCGAAAAGGTTCTCACCCAGGCGATGGACGACAAAGCGCGCGGCTACGGCGGGCAGGATATCGTTCTGCCTGACGACACGCGTCGTGCGATTGCCGAGCTGGTCAACGGTGATGCGCGGCGTGCGCTGAATACGCTGGAAATGATGGCCGATATGGCCGAAATCGACGATGCCGGGAAGCGGGTGCTGAAACCGGAACTGCTCACCGAAATTGCGGGGGAGCGCAGCGCGCGTTTCGATAACAAAGGCGACCGTTTTTACGACCTGATCTCGGCGCTGCATAAGTCCGTGCGCGGCAGCGCGCCGGATGCGGCGCTTTACTGGTACGCGCGCATTATCACTGCGGGCGGCGATCCTTTATATGTCGCGCGTCGCTGTCTGGCGATTGCGTCAGAAGATGTCGGCAATGCCGATCCTCGCGCCATGCAGGTCGCGCTGTCGGCCTGGGACTGCTTCACCCGCGTTGGACCCGCGGAAGGCGAACGAGCCATTGCGCAGGCGATTGTCTATCTGGCCTGTGCGCCGAAAAGTAATGCGGTTTATACCGCGTTTAAAGCGGCGATGTCCGATGCGCGTGAACGTCCGGACTACGATGTGCCGGTTCACCTGCGTAACGCGCCGACCAAACTGATGAAAGAGATGGGATATGGGCAGGAGTATCGTTACGCTCATGATGAACCCAATGCCTACGCTGCCGGGGAGGAATATTTCCCGCAGGAGATGGCACAAACGCGCTATTATCACCCCACAAACAGAGGTCTTGAAGGCAAGATTGGTGAAAAGCTCACCTGGCTCGCCGGACAGGATCAAAATAGCCCTATAAAACGCTACCGTTAGTTCAATCGTTGCGGTAATGTTGGCAATGTATCCTTGTGGCCGCAGGCTGTGGTCACATTTTCCTATTTTAATTCGATAAGCACAGGATAAGCATGCTCGATCCCAATCTGCTGCGTAATGAGCCAGACGCAGTCGCTGAAAAACTGGCACGCCGGGGCTTTAAGCTGGATGTAGATAAGCTGCGCGCTCTCGAAGAGCGTCGTAAAGTTCTGCAGGTACAAACTGAAAATCTGCAGGCAGAGCGTAACTCTCGATCGAAATCCATCGGCCAGGCGAAAGCGCGCGGGGAAGATATTGAGCCATTACGCCTGGAAGTGAACAAACTGGGTGAAGAACTGGATCAGGCAAAAGCTGAGCTGGACGTTCTTCAGGCCGAGATTCGTGATATTGCCCTGGCTATCCCGAATATTCCTGACGACAGCGTGCCTGTCGGCAAAGATGAAAACGACAACGTTGAAGTGAAACGCTGGGGTACGCCTCGTGAGTTTGACTTCGAAGTGCGCGATCACGTGACGCTGGGCGAAATGCACGCGGGCCTGGACTTTGCGGCAGCGGTTAAGCTGACCGGCTCCCGTTTTGTGGTGATGAAAGGCCAGATTGCCCATCTGCACCGCGCGCTGGCGCAGTTCATGCTGGATCTTCACACCGAGCAGCATGGCTACAGCGAAACCTACGTGCCGTATCTGGTCAACCACGATACGCTGTACGGTACGGGCCAGCTGCCGAAATTTGCCGGCGACCTGTTCCATACCCGTCCGCTGGACGAGGAAGCAGACAGCAGCAACTACGCGCTGATCCCAACCGCTGAAGTGCCGCTGACTAACCTCGTGCGTGATGAGATCATCGATGAAGACGACCTGCCAATTAAGCTGACGGCACACTCTCCGTGCTTCCGTTCTGAAGCAGGTTCTTACGGTCGCGACACGCGCGGTCTGATCCGTATGCACCAGTTCGACAAAGTTGAGATGGTGCAGATCGTCCGTCCTGAAGAATCCATGGACGCGCTGGAAGAGATGACCGGCCACGCTGAAAAAGTGCTGGAGCTGCTGGGTCTGCCATACCGTCGTATGGCGCTGTGCACCGGTGATATGGGCTTTGGTGCCTGCAAAACCTTCGATCTGGAAGTGTGGGTGCCTGCGCAGAATACTTACCGTGAAATCTCCTCCTGCTCTAACGTCTGGGATTTCCAGGCGCGCCGCATGCAGGCACGCTGCCGCAGCAAATCTGATAAGAAAACCCGTCTGGTGCATACCCTGAACGGTTCTGGCCTGGCTGTGGGCCGTACCCTGGTTGCCGTGCTGGAAAACTATCAGCAGGCAGACGGTCGTATCGAGATCCCTGAAGTGCTGCGTCCATATATGAAAGGCCAGCAGTACATCGGCTAATAATTTGTCTTAAAACAAAAAAGCGCCTCAGGGCGCTTTTTTTATGCCTTTGGTTTGATACGACGCAATAACCTCTCCCTCTAAAGTAGTAATACTCCTTCGAATGAAAGTCAGCATAAAAAGCTGATTACGTAAAAATTCGTTGTATATAAAACTACATAGCGGTTTTGTGCCGCCACTCTTTTCTTTGTGAGCAACCAAAGTGAGTCTCTATGAAAATCAACGCGCCTGAAGCATTAATGGCTGCCGAGGTCACTCGCCGTGGGTTGATGAAAACCACGGCAATAGGCGGCCTGGCCGTAGCCAGCAGCGCCTTCACGCTTCCTTTTACCCGACTGGCCTCAGCGGCGGATGCACTATCCCCAGCCTCAGCTCCGGAAAAAGTGGTGTGGAGTGCCTGTACCGTAAACTGCGGTAGCCGTTGTCCGCTGCGTATGCACGTGGTGGATGGCGAAATTAAATATGTCGAAACCGACAATACCGGGGACGATAACTATGAAGGGTTACATCAGGTTCGCGCCTGTTTGCGCGGCCGATCAATGCGTCGTCGCGTGTATAATCCGGACCGCCTGAAATATCCGATGAAGCGCGTCGGTAAGCGTGGCGAAGGGAAGTTCGAGCGAATTAGCTGGGATGAAGCCTACGATATTATCGCCACCAATATGCAGCGCCTTATCAAAGAGTACGGCAACGAATCCATCTACCTGAACTACGGCACCGGGACGCTCGGCGGTACGCTGACCCGCTCCTGGCCACCGGGTAAAACGCTGGTGGCACGCCTGATGAACTGCTGTGGCGGTTATCTCAATCACTATGGTGACTACTCATCGGCGCAGATTGCTGCGGGACTCAACTACACCTACGGCGGCTGGGCGGACGGCAACAGCCCATCTGATATCGAAAACAGTAAGCTGGTGGTGTTGTTCGGTAATAATCCGGGCGAAACCCGCATGAGCGGCGGCGGGGTAACCTATTACCTCGAACAGGCCCGCGCCAAATCCAATGCCCGCATGATCATCATCGACCCACGCTATACCGACACCGGCGCCGGACGTGAAGACGAGTGGATCCCAATCCGTCCGGGTACCGATGCAGCGCTGGTCTCCGCGCTGGCGTGGGTGATGATCACCGAAAACCTCGTCGATCAGCCTTTCCTGGATAAATACTGCGTCGGCTATGACGAGAAAACCCTGCCAGCCAGCGCACCGTCAAACGGTCACTACAAGGCGTATATTCTCGGACAGGGCAGCGACGGCGTGGCGAAAACGCCGGAGTGGGCGTCCACCATCACCGGTATTCCGGCCGAGCGTATCGTTCAGCTGGCGCGTGAGATTGGCTCAGCCAAACCAGCCTACATTAGCCAGGGCTGGGGCCCGCAGCGTCATGCGAACGGTGAAATTGCGACCCGTGCCATTTCCATGCTCTCCATTCTGACCGGCAACGTCGGTATTCACGGCGGTAACACCGGCGCGCGTGAAGGCTCATATGAAGTGCCGTTTGAACGTATGCCAACGCTGGATAACCCGGTTCAAACCAGCATCTCCATGTTTATGTGGACCGATGCGATTGAACGTGGCCCGGAAATGACCGCCCTGCGCGACGGCGTGCGCGGTAAGGACAAGCTGGACGTGCCGATCAAGATGATCTGGAACTACGCCGGCAACTGTCTCATCAACCAGCACTCTGAAATCAACCGCACCCATGAAATCCTGCAGGACGACAAGAAGTGCGAGATGATTGTGGTGATCGACTGCCACATGACCTCCTCGGCAAAATATGCCGATATCCTGCTGCCGGACTGCACCGCCTCTGAGCAGATGGATTTCGCGCTGGACGCCTCCTGCGGCAACATGTCCTACGTGATCTTTACCGACCAGGCGATTAAACCGCGCTTCGAGTGCAAAACCATTTATGAGATGACCTCTGAGCTGGCGAAACGTCTTGGCGTTGAGCAGCAGTTTACCGAGGGGCGTACTCAGGAAGGGTGGATGCGCCATCTTCATGAACTCTCCCGTAAGGCGATCCCAGACCTCCCTGACTTTGATACCTTCCGCAAGCAGGGTATGTACAAACAGCGCGATCCGGAAGGGCACCACGTGGCTTACAAAGCGTTCCGTGAAGATCCGCAGGCGAATCCGCTGACCACGCCGTCGGGCAAAATCGAAATCTACTCCGAAGAGCTGGCAAAAATCGCGTCGACCTGGGAGCTGCCGGAAGGGGACGTTATCGATCCGCTGCCGATCTACACGCCGGGTTTCGAAAACTACAACGATCCGCTGACGGCGAAATTCCCGCTGCAGCTGACCGGTTTCCACTACAAAGCGCGCGTGCACTCCACCTACGGTAACGTCGACGTGCTGAAAGCCGCCTGTCGCCAGGAGATGTGGATCAACCCGATGGACGCGAAAGCGCGCGGCATCAGCAATGGCGATCGCGTGCGCATCTTCAACGGTCGCGGCGAGGTGCATATTGAAGCCAAAGTTACCCCACGCATGATGCCCGGCGTGGTGGCGTTAGGGGAAGGGGCCTGGTACAGCCCGGATGCCAACCGCATCGACCAGGCGGGCAGTATTAACGTACTGACCACACAGCGTCCGTCGCCGCTGGCGAAGGGTAACCCATCCCACACTAACCTTGTCCAGGTTGAAAAGGTTTAAGGAGTAACCGATGACAACTCAGTATGGATTTTTTATTGATTCCAGCCGTTGTACCGGGTGCAAAACCTGCGAGCTGGCCTGCAAAGATTACAAAGACCTGACGCCGGACGTGAGCTTCCGTCGCATCTACGAATACGCCGGGGGCGACTGGCAGGAAGATAACGGCGTCTGGCATCAGAACGTCTTTGCGTATTACCTGTCAATTGCCTGCAACCACTGTGAAGATCCCGCCTGTACAAAGGTCTGCCCGAGCGGGGCGATGCACAAGCGAGAAGACGGTTTTGTGGTGGTAGATGAAGATGTCTGCATTGGCTGTCGCTACTGCCATATGGCCTGTCCGTACGGCGCGCCGCAGTACAACGCCGCTAAAGGCCACATGACCAAATGCGACGGCTGCCACACCCGCGTAGCGGATGGCAAAAAGCCGATTTGCGTCGAGTCCTGTCCGCTGCGCGCGCTGGACTTTGGTCCTATTGAAGAGCTGCGTAAAAAACACGGTCAGCTTGCCGCAGTGGCACCGCTACCTTCTGCGCACTTCACGAAGCCGAGTATTGTGATTAAACCTAACGCCAACAGCCGTCCTACAGGTGACACCACCGGCTACCTGGCAAATCCGAAGGAGGTGTGAGATGGGAAGTGGATGGCATGAATGGCCGCTGATGATCTTCACGGTCTTTGGTCAGTGCGTAGCGGGCGGCTTCATTGTGCTCGCGCTGGCGTTGTTGAAAGGTCAGCTCAATGCTGAACAGCAGCAGCGCCTGGTGTTGAGTATGTTTGGCCTGTGGGTGCTGATGGGGATCGGCTTTATCGCCTCTACGCTGCACCTGGGCTCGCCGATGCGCGCGTTTAACTCCCTGAACCGCGTGGGCGCCTCATCCCTCAGTAACGAGATCGCCAGTGGCGCAATTTTCTTTGCCGTCGGTGGGCTGGGCTGGCTGCTGGCCGCTATGAAGAAGTTGCCTGCGGGTCTGCGCAGCCTGTGGCTGATTGTGACCATGGTGCTGGGCGTGGTGTTCGTGTGGATGATGGTGCGTGTCTATAACACCATCGATACCGTCCCCACCTGGTACAGCGTCTGGACGCCGATGAGCTTCTTCCTGACGATGTTTATCGGCGGGCCGCTGCTGGGCTACCTGCTGCTGCGCGTGGCTGGCGTAGACGGGTGGGCAATGCGTTTGCTGCCCGCTGTTTCGCTGCTGGCGCTGGTGGTGAGTGCGATGGTCGCCCTGATGCAGGGGGCTGAACTGGCAACCATTCACAGCTCTATCCAGCAAGCTTCTGCCCTGGTGCCGGACTACGGTTCTCTGATGGCCTGGCGTATCGTTCTTTTGGTCGCTGCGTTGGTATTCTGGATTGCTCCTCAGCTCAAAGGTTATCAGCCCGCGCTGCCGCTGCTGTCACTGGCCTTTGTGCTGGTCCTGGCGGGTGAACTGATTGGCCGCGGTGTGTTCTACGGGTTGCATATGACCGTTGGTATGGCTATCGCCAGTTAACGTTGCATTGAGTTATATTAAGCCGGGCCTGAGAGCCCGGCTTTTTCTTTTTTCGATCATGAAATTTTTCGACTGTCGTTTTGTTTTGATTTCGCCCATTAATAAATAAAAACAGACACATAATTAATATCTATAGCAGGCGTGGCATTAGCAGGATAAGTTTTTTAAATCGACAGGGAACATATTGTGCGAGGCGGCTAAGTCAGTGGATTGACTTTGTTTTTGCCAGTGGCATGATGCGCACGAAATCTGAACTTCCTCACGGTTTTTAATCCATGACCACCTATACCCGGCCAGTGCTTCTGTTGCTCTGTGGCCTGCTTCTGTTGACCCTGGCGATCGCAGTGTTAAACACGCTCGTCCCGCTGTGGCTCGCCCATGAAAACTTACCGACCTGGCAGGTGGGTATGGTCAGCTCGTCCTTTTTTACCGGCAACCTGCTGGGTACGCTAATGACCGGGAGCCTGATTAAGCGCTTTGGCTTTAATCGCAGCTATTATCTGGCTTCGCTGATTTTCGCCGCGGGGTGTGCCGGGCTGGGCCTGATGGTCGGCTTCTGGAGCTGGATGGCATGGCGCTTTATCGCAGGCGTAGGCTGCGCGATGATTTGGGTGGTGGTTGAAAGCGCGCTGATGTGCAGCGGCACTTCGCGCAACCGTGGACGCCTGCTGGCAGCCTATATGATGGTTTATTACGTCGGCACCGTGCTGGGGCAACTGATGGTCAGCAAGCTGCCAACCGATCTGATGAGCGTTCTGCCGTGGGTAACGGGCATGGTGCTCGCCGCGATCCTGCCGCTGCTCTTCACGCGCATTGTGAACCAGAACAGCGAGCATCAGGAAGCGACCCACGTCTGGCCGATGCTCAGACTCCGTCAGGCGCGCCTGGGCGTTAACGGCTGCATTATATCGGGTATTGTACTGGGCTCGCTCTACGGCCTGATGCCGCTCTATCTGAATCATCAGGGCGTCAGCGATTCCGGAATTGGCTTCTGGATGGCGGTGATGGTGAGTGCGGGGATCGTCGGGCAGTGGCCGATTGGCCGCCTGGCGGACCGCTTCGGTCGTCTGCTGGTGCTGCGCGTGCAGGTCTTCGTGGTCATCATGGGATGCCTTGCCATGCTCAGCAACGCCGCTATGGCGCCTGCGCTGTTTATTCTCGGGGCTGCCGGCTTTACGCTCTATCCGGTCGCGATGGCCTGGGCCTGTGAGAAAGTTGAACATCATCAGCTGGTGGCAATGAACCAGGCGCTGTTACTGAGCTATACCATTGGCAGTTTATTAGGGCCGACGTTTACCGCGATGCTGATGCAGAATTACTCTGATAATTTATTGTTTATCATGATCGCCAGCGTATCGTTTATTTATCTCTTAATGCTGCTGCGCAAAGTGGGCGAACACCCAACGCCTGTGGCTCATGCCTGATTAATTAAAAGCCTGTCGATGACAGGCTTTTTTGTCCCTGTCACAACTAAGAGTTTTACTTATTGTTTGTTTATTACGCCAGGCGATAATTCATGTGAGTCCTACCACTATAAGGCAGCAATCATGTCTATTCGTCGTTTTTCCGCTACCGCACTTGCCGTAGTGTTGTCTTTAACGTTTGCAACGGCTCCGGTCATGGCTAATCCTGGTAACGGGAATGGCGGTGGTCACGGAAACGGTGGCGGGCAAGGTAATAGCGGTAATCATGGTAACGGGAATTCTGGTAACCATGGCAATAAGCAAAATAACGGCCAGGATAACCCTGGGAAATCGGATAAAAGTTTTAAAAGCAGTAAAGATGTCGGTAACGATGTCGACGCTCGCGTGAGCTTCGATCATGCCCGCCATCTGGCGCTGAATTATGGCTTAACGGGCTATGACTCTCTGCCTCCGGGTATCGCGAAAAACCTGGCGCGCGGTAAGCCGTTGCCTCCGGGCATTGCGAAGAAAACCGTGCCGGCCTCAATGCTGGGCCAGCTTCCTTCCTACCCGGGCTATGAATGGCGCGTGGTCGGAGATGACCTGGTCTTAATTGCGCTGAGTACAGCTATTGTGACCTCCGTTATTAACGGCGTCTTTAAATAGAATATAAAAAGGCCCGGTTCTCACCGGGCCTTTTCTTTAATACATCACCTTGTGGCCGTACTGTTCAAGAATACCTTTGACGCGTTCCATCGTCTCTTTCTTCGGCGGCTTCACGCCATCGAGTTTGTACTCTTCGCCCATTGCCACCCATTTATGTTTACCCAGCTCGTGATAGGGCAGAAGCTCAATTTTCTCGACGTTGCCCATGTCGCGGGTAAATTCACCCAGGCGGTGCGCGGAGTCGTCATCATCTGACCAGCCGGGAACCACCACGTAGCGGATCCAGGTTTTGATGCCTTTATCGGCAATGTATTTGGCGAATTCCAGCGTGCGGTGGTTTGAGACGCCAACGAGGTTCTGGTGGATCTCATCGTTCATCTGTTTGAGATCGAGCATGACCAGATCGGTCACTTCAAGCAGCTCGTCGATAACCGGATCGTAGCGGCGTACAAAGCCGTTGGTGTCGAGGCAGGTATGAATGCCTTCTTTATGGCAGGCGCGGAACCAGTCGCGGACAAATTCAGCCTGCAGAATGGCTTCACCGCCGGATGCGGTGACGCCGCCGCCGGACGCGTTCATAAAGTGGCGGTAGGTCACCACCTCTTTCATCAAGTCTTCAACGGTAACTTCTTTACCGCCGTGCGTATCCCAGGTGTCACGGTTATGGCAGTACAGGCAGCGCATCAGGCAGCCCTGGAAAAAGGTGATGAAGCGGATACCCGGGCCATCGACGGTGCCACAGGATTCAAAGGAGTGAATACGACCAATAGTTGACATTGCGGTGATATCTCCATCATCGGCCCGTCCCGGGCCTGTGTATGCACAGCTCAAAGCCGGCTGTGTTAAGTCTGTTTTGGCTGTTATCCATTCAGTATAGATAGCGGACAAAAGAGACTGAGGTGGAGAGGGTGCTAAAAAGGCCCCACTGACGTGGAGCCTTTATTGTACGCTTGTTAACGCGTGATTTCAGTCAATTCCAGTTACATGGACTGAGTGAAAGTACGGGTGATAACGTCCTGCTGCTGTTCTTTAGTCAGGGAGTTAAAACGTACTGCGTAGCCAGATACGCGGATGGTCAGCTGAGGATATTTCTCAGGGTGTTCCATCGCGTCGAGCAGCATTTCACGGTTCATGACGTTCACGTTCAGGTGCTGACCACCTTCGATGGACGCTTCGTGGTGGAAGTAACCATCCATCAGACCCGCGAGGTTAGTTTTACGCACTTCGTCGTCTTTACCCAGCGCGTTTGGCACGATAGAGAAGGTGTAAGAGATACCATCTTTCGCGTAAGCAAACGGCAGTTTAGCAACGGAAGTCAGAGAGGCAACCGCACCTTTCTGGTCACGACCGTGCATTGGGTTCGCACCTGGGCCGAATGGCGCGCCAGCACGACGACCGTCTGGGGTGTTACCGGTTTTCTTACCATACACAACGTTAGAGGTGATGGTCAGAACAGACTGAGTCGGGATAGCGTTACGGTAGGTAGTCAGTTTCTGAATTTTCTTCATGAAACGTTCTACCAGGTCAACCGCCATGTCATCAACGCGAGAATCGTTGTTACCAAACTGCGGATATTCGCCTTCGATTTCGAAGTCGATAGCCAGACCGTCTTCGTCACGAATTGGTTTAACTTTCGCATATTTGATTGCAGACAGGGAGTCAGCAGCAACGGACAGACCAGCGATACCACACGCCATGGTGCGGATAACGTCACGGTCGTGCAGCGCCATCAGAGAGGCTTCGTAGCTGTACTTGTCGTGCATGTAGTGGATAACGTTCAGCGCAGTGACGTACTGTTTCGCCAGCCAGTCCATGAAGTGATCCATGCGGTCCATCACTTCGTCGAAGTTCAGAACGTCGCCTTTGATCGGTTCAGACTTAGGACCAACCTGCATTTTCAGTTTTTCATCAACGCCGCCGTTGATTGCGTACAGCATGGTTTTCGCCAGGTTTGCACGCGCACCGAAGAACTGCATTTGCTTACCAACAACCATTGGGCTTACGCAGCAAGCGATAGCGTAATCGTCGTTGTTGAAGTCCGGACGCATCAGGTCATCGTTCTCGTACTGCAGAGAAGAGGTGTCGATGGACACTTTAGCCGCGAATTTCTTGAAGTTCAGAGGCAGTTTTTCAGACCACAGAACGGTGATGTTCGGCTCCGGAGAAGGACCCATGGTGTACAGGGTGTTCAGGAAGCGGAAGCTGTTTTTGGTTACCAGAGTACGGCCGTCAACGCCCATACCGCCGATGGATTCAGTTGCCCAGATTGGGTCACCGGAGAACAGCTCATCGTATTCAGGCGTACGCAGGAAGCGAACCATACGCAGTTTCATGACCAGGTGGTCAATCATTTCCTGAGCGTCTTGCTCGGTGATTTTGCCTGCTTTCAGGTCACGTTCGATGTAAGCATCCAGGAAGGTGGATACGCGACCGAAGGACATCGCTGCACCGTTCTGAGACTTAACTGCTGCCAGGTAGCCGAAGTAGGTCCACTGGATAGCTTCCTGAGCGTTGGTCGCAGGACCAGAGATATCGCAGCCGTATTTAGCCGCCATCTCTTTGATCTGACCCAGCGCGCGGTGCTGTTCAGCGATCTCTTCACGCAGACGGATAGTCGCTTCCAGGTTTACGCCGTTTTCCAGATCGGACTGCAGGGAAACAAACTGCGCGTACTTGTCTTTCATCAGGAAGTCGATACCGTACAGCGCAACGCGACGGTAGTCACCGATGATTCGGCCACGGCCATACGCATCTGGCAGACCAGTCAGAACGCCAGATTTACGGCAGTTCAGAATGTCTTTGGTGTAAACATCGAATACGCCCTGGTTGTGGGTTTTGCGGTATTCGGTGAAGATTTTTTTCAGCATTGGATCCAGCTCGCGGTTATACGCTTTGCAGGAACCTTCAACCATTTTGATACCACCGAACGGGATGATTGCGCGTTTCAGTGGTGCTTCAGTCTGCAGACCAACGATTTTCTCAAGGGCTTTGTTGATGTAGCCAGCATCGTGAGAAGTGATGGTGGAAGCAACGGAGGTGTCAAAATCAACTGGCGCGTGAGTGCGGTTTTCCAGTTTAACGCCTTCCATTACGCTGTCCCACAGCTTGGTGGTCGCGTCAGTTGCGCCAGCCAGGAAGGATTCGTCACCTTCATACGGGGTATAGTTTTTCTGAATGAAGTCACGTACGTTTACTTCATTCTGCCAGTCACCTTTCGCAAAACCTTCCCAGGCTGTGGCTAACTTTTCATTAAGCTCGGACATGTAACACCTACCTTCTTAAGTGGATTTTTTATTTACTGCCTGAGAAAACCATCAATGATGATCGTCGCCACGCAGGTAAATGACCCAGTATGTCAACCCAACTAACAGACCCCCACCGATAATGTTCCCGATAGTGACAGGGATCAGGTTATCAGTAATGAAATTCATAATAGTCAGGTGAGAGAAACTTTCCGGGGATGAACCAACTGCGGTCCAGAACTCCGGGCTCGCAAAGTCGCGGATAACAATGCCCATTGGGATCATGAACATATTCGCGATACTGTGCTCAAAGCCGCTGGCAACAAACATCGCAACCGGCAGAACCATAATTAAGGCTTTGTCCATCAGGCTACGACCCGAGTAGCTCATCCATACAGCCAGGCAGACCATCAGGTTAGCGAGGATGCCGAGAGCAACGGCTTCGATAAATGTGTGGTGCATTTTGTGGTCGGCGGTTTGCAGGACGTTAAGGCCCCAGCCACCGTTGGCGGTCATGTACTCGCCAGAAAGCCACATCAACAAAACAAAGAGCAGACAGCCAACCAGGTTACCCACGTAGACGTTAAGCCAGTTACGTGCCAGCTGACCCCAGGTAATTCTTCCGCTGGCCTTTGCCACGACAATCAGCACCGTTGAGGTGAAGAGGTCGGCGCCGCAGATGACGCAGAGAATCAGACCCAGTGAGAAGCAAATGCCGCCAATCAGTTTGGCCATGCCGAAAGGCATTCCGGCAGTACCGGTGGTGGCGGTGATGTAGAAGACGAAAGCGATAGAGATGAACACACCAGCCGTGATCGCCAGATAGAACGTCTTCATCGGGTGTTTCGTTGCTTTATAGACACCCGCTTCTTCGGCAACTTTGGCCATCGCAGCAGGGAGTAAAAGATCAAAAGGGTTGTCAGCTTTCACACTAACTCTCTCTTTATTAAGTCGGCGACGAGATACTAACAAAGCATTATAGAAGAGAAATTGATATAGATCATATCTCGCCTGGCTTATAGGCCCGCAGTGTGTATGGTTTTACAACAAATGCGGAGTAAGTAATTGATTATCCGTATAAAAATAAATTTTAAAAGTTATGAAAAGAGTTGAATTTTTTCGTTCGGCCACCCCTGACGCAGTTAATTAATATGGAGTATTTACCATAAAAAGTAACAGTAAAGCCCAGGTAAATATTATTATATTTACCCATGTTTAACTTTATTATTACAATCAACAGTCATTGCCGAAGAAAATAAAAAACGGGGCAATGAAATTGCCCCGTAATATAGCCCAGACGATTGAATACGCCTACTGCTGGTAATGTTATGTGCGCTTATTTTAACCAGTAAGCGGCTTTTGCTTTCTGCAGCTTTTCGTAGGCCTTCAGCAGCGATTGATGCGCCGGGAAGGCTTTCAGATCGCTATCAACAGCCTGCAGGCCATAGAACGGCGCTTCGCCGCTCAGGGCTGCGCTGGCTGCTTCTACGGCCTCAGCTCCGTACATCCGCACGAAAGCGTTCAGGTATTGCAGCGGCTCGCGATCTTCTTCCTGGGCCAGCAGCAACAGGGTTTGCAGGCAGCGGTAATAATTGGTGCGCTCGGCAGAGAAGACCGACTGGTTGAATTCCATGGTCCATTCGGTCCAGGCCAGCGCCTGATCCAAATCACCACCCGCCAGGGCCAGCATCGCTTTCAGCTCACCGATACGCAGGGTATACCAGCCGTTGTCTTTACCGGTCGCCAGGCCCAGCAGTTCGCGTACGCGGGTGAAGTCATCGTGGCCTTCTTCGTCCAGTTGGGCGATCAGGTTCAGATAATCTTCTTTTTCCCACTCGCTGCCCGGCAGAGCCAGCAGCGTTTCGCGCAGGTGCGCGCCCATGCTGTTATTCGCCAGCCACAGATCTTCAGCCGGGTAGATGTCGGACATGCCCGGAACGATAATGCGGCACGCGTAGACGCCAAGATGTTCGTAGTCGGCAATGTAGACTTCCTGATCTTCCGCGTTGAAGATAGCCATCAGCGTGGCGAACTCTTCTTCCGTGGTACCGGCAAAGCTCCAGTCCACGAACGGATAGTCGGCATCCTGCTTGAACATATCCCAGGAAATTAAACCGCTGGAGTCAATGAAGTGGGTTTCAAGGTTGGTATGCTCGGCCACTTCTTCATCGTCAAACGTTGGCGGAGTGAAGACGTCGAGATCTTTCAGGCTACGGCCCTGCAGCAGCTCGGTAACGGTACGCTCCAGCGCCACGCCGAAGTCAGGGTGTGCACCGAAGGAGGCGAAGCAGGTGCCGTTGGCCGGGTTAAACAGCACCACGCAGATAACCGGATACTTGCCGCCCAGCGAGCCGTCATAGGCAAAGATTGGGAAACCTTCGGCTTCCAGCTTAGCGATGGACTCCACTACGCCCGGGTAGCGCGCCAGCACGTCTGCCGGAATTTCAGGCAGGCTGATGGATTCAGCGATGATGCGGTTTTTAATGTGGCGTTCAAAGACTTCAGACAGACCCTGCACGCGCGCTTCATTGCGGGTGTTACCGGCGGACATACCGTTGGACACATACAGGTTGCCGACGATGTTCATCGGAATATACACGGTCTGCTCATCAGACTGACGGGTGAACGGCAGGGCGCAGATCCCACGGTCTTCATTGCCAGACTGCAGATCGATCAGCATGCTGGCGGTCAGTTCGTTTTCCGGATCGTAGAAAGCACGCAGGCGCGCGTCGAGAATACCTTCCGGCAGCTCGTCATCTTCGGTCAGCGGGAACCATTTTTCATTTGGATAATGAACGAACGGGCCGTTAGCGATGGTTTCGCCCAGCCAGAAGTCAGCGAAGAAATAGTTGGTGGACAGACGCTCAAAATACTCACCCAGCGCAGAGGCCAGTGCCGCTTTTTTTGTCGCGCCTTTACCGTTGGTAAAGCACAGGGCACAGTCTTTATCGCGAATATGCACGGACCAGACATGAGGCACCGGATTGAGCCAGGAGGCTTCTTCGATGTTAAAACCCAGGTCGGTCAGTTTCTGCTGGAAGCGAGCAATGGAGTCTTCCAGAGCGGCGTCTTTGCCGGGGATAAACGTTTGAGTCATGGCGTTCACTTTTATCGTACGTAAAGCGCGCAATGATACGGGTTTTGCGTGACGGGTGCTATCTTCGGCGAAAATAAAAGGCTGGGCTATGCTTAGTGGCAGTAACTGACTGTTAAGGCATAGAAAAATGAAAGCATTTGATCTCCAGCGGATGGCGTTTGATAAATTTCCTACTGAATTTCTGGGCGAAGTGGCGCTGCGCAGCCTGTATACCTTCGTCCTCGTCTTCCTGTTTCTTAAAATCACCGGCCGCCGCGGCGTGCGGCAGATGTCGCTCTTTGAGGTATTGATCATCCTGACGCTGGGCTCGGCGGCGGGTGACGTCGCCTTTTATGATGACGTGCCGATGGTGCCGGTGTTTATCGTTTTTGTCTCACTGGCGCTACTTTACCGTCTTGTCATGTGGCTGATGTCGAAAAGCGAAAAGCTGGAAGATCTGCTTGAAGGGAAGCCGGTCGTTATCGTCGAGGACGGACAGCTGGCCTGGGAAAATGTACAAAGCGCCAATATGACCGAGTTTGAGTTCTTTATGGAGCTTCGCCTTAACAGCGTTGAACAGCTCGGGCAGGTGCGTCTGGCGATCATGGAAACCAACGGGCAGATCAGCATCTATTACTATTCTGACGACGAGGTGAAGCCGGGACTGTGTATCCTGCCGGATATGCTGATCGAGCGTTTCAGAACGGTACCTGAATCCGGCGAGTATGCTTGCGTAAGATGTAGCCATGTTGTCGCGATGCAGCCGGGGGATCGCCAATTATGCCCCCGCTGTGCAAATCCGGAATGGACCAAGGTTAGCCGGGCCAAACGTATTACCTGACAGCCATTTTGTCGGTTTTGTCTTAGCGAGGCGGCAGATTGTTTTGTGTGACGCGGGGCACATTTCACGGGTCATAAGTTTTAGACATTGCGGCGCGTGTCACTGAATGATAAAACCGATATCCACAGTTATAACTTATGGCTTTTAGCGTGGTGAGGGGAAATGGCTCAAGTCTTTAATTTCAGTTCAGGTCCGGCAATGTTACCGGCAGACGTGCTTAAACAGGCTCAACAGGAACTTTGTGACTGGAACGGTCTCGGTACGTCGGTGATGGAAATCAGCCACCGTGGTAAAGAGTTTATTCAGGTGGCGGAAGAGGCAGAAAAGGATTTTCGCGATCTGCTGAATATTCCCTCGAACTACAAAGTATTGTTCTGTCACGGCGGTGGGCGCGGCCAGTTTGCGGGCGTTCCGCTGAATATTCTCGGTGATAAAACGACGGCTGACTACGTTGACGCGGGTTACTGGGCGGCAAGCGCGGTTAAAGAAGCGCATAAATACTGCACGCCGAATGTTATCGACGCCAAAGTGACCGTTGACGGTCTGCGTGCCGTGAAGCCAATGAGCGAGTGGCAGCTTTCCGGTAACGCAGCGTATCTGCACTATTGCCCGAACGAAACTATTGACGGGATTGCCATCGACGAGACGCCAAACTTCGGCAGCGATGTCGTGGTTGCCGCCGACTTCTCCTCCACCATTCTGTCTGCGCCAATTGATGTCAGCCGCTACGGCGTTATCTATGCGGGCGCGCAGAAAAATATCGGTCCGGCCGGTTTGACTATTGTCGTCGTGCGTGAAGACCTGCTGGGTAAAGCGCATAAATCCTGCCCGTCGATTCTCGATTACACCGTGCTGAACGATAACGATTCGATGTTCAACACCCCACCAACGTTTGCCTGGTATCTCTCCGGCCTGGTCTTCAAATGGCTGAAGCAAAACGGCGGCGTGGCACAGATGGACAAGGTGAATCAGCAGAAAGCTGAACTGCTGTACGGCGTAATCGACAAGAGCGATTTCTACCGCAACGATGTGGCGAAAGCGAACCGTTCCCGCATGAACGTGCCGTTCCAGCTGGCGGACAGCAGCCTGGACAAAGTGTTCCTGGAAGAGTCCTTCGCGGCAGGCCTGCATGCGCTCAAAGGTCACCGTGTCGTTGGCGGCATGCGTGCCTCCATCTATAACGCGATGCCGCTGGAAGGCGTTAAAGCCCTGACGGATTTCATGATCGACTTTGAACGTCGTCACGGTTAATTTGCTGTTTGTCACCCCCGCAGCGTCCCTGCGGGGTTTTTATTATGTTGAGTTGAGAGTTTAGTTTTCATGGAATCCCTGACGTTACAACCTATCGCGCGGGTAGATGGCACCATTAATCTGCCTGGTTCAAAAAGTGTCTCGAACCGCGCTCTGCTGCTGGCAGCTCTGGCAAACGGCACCACCGTCCTTACAAACCTGCTGGACAGCGATGACGTGCGCCATATGCTCAATGCGCTGAAAGCGTTGGGCGTTCATTACACTCTCTCCGACGATCGTACCCGCTGCGAAGTGACCGGCAACGGCGGCGCGCTGCGCTCGGGCGAAGAGCTTGAGCTGTTTCTGGGCAACGCGGGTACCGCGATGCGCCCGCTGGCGGCGGCCCTGTGTCTGGGTAGCAACAACATTGTGCTGACCGGCGAGCCGCGCATGAAAGAGCGTCCGATTGGTCACCTGGTGGATGCTCTGCGTCAGGGCGGCGCGCAGGTTGAGTATCTGGAGCAGGAAAACTATCCGCCACTGCGTCTGCGCGGCGGTTTTACCGGCGGTCACGTCGAGGTGGACGGCAGCGTCTCCAGCCAGTTCCTGACGGCCCTGCTGATGACCGCGCCGCTGGCACCGCAGGATACGGTTATTAGCATCAAGGGCGAACTGGTTTCTAAACCGTACATTGATATCACGCTGCACCTGATGAAAACCTTCGGCGTTGAGGTGGAAAACCAGTCTTATCAGCGCTTCGTGGTGCGCGGGGCGCAGCAGTACCAGTCTCCGGGCAACTACCTTGTTGAGGGGGATGCGTCATCCGCGTCCTACTTCCTGGCCGCGGGTGCGATTAAAGGCGGCACGGTAAAAGTGACCGGTATTGGCCGTAACAGCGTGCAGGGCGACATCCGTTTTGCGGACGTGCTGGAAAAAATGGGCGCCATTGTCACCTGGGGCGATGACTTCATCTCCTGTACCCACGGCGAGCTGAACGCCATCGACATGGACATGAACCATATCCCGGATGCGGCGATGACCATTGCCACGGCGGCGCTGTTTGCCAAAGGCACTACCACGCTGCGTAACATCTACAACTGGCGCGTAAAAGAGACGGACCGCCTGTTCGCGATGGCGACCGAGCTGCGAAAAGTCGGTGCCGAGGTGGAAGAGGGCGAAGACTACATTCGCGTGACCCCTCCGGCAAAACTGCAGTTTGCGGAAATCGGCACCTACAACGATCACCGCATGGCGATGTGCTTCTCGCTGGTGGCGCTGTCAGACACGCCTGTGACCATCCTTGACCCGAAATGTACGGCGAAAACGTTTCCGGACTACTTCGAACAGCTGGCACGCATTAGTACGCTGGGCTGATAACGTATTGCCGCATCGTCCGATGCGGCATTTCCTTACTCTTCATTACGAACACCTCCGCTCATTTCTTCTACACTCTGCTTCAATCATTCCGTAATTTGCACGCAAAGGTAACAGTTGCGCACGTTGGCGCGTATAATGCGCGGCGTTCATGTAAACGGTATGCCTTATTTAAGGAGAAAAAGATGACGGCAGTTGCCCCGGTAATCACCATTGATGGGCCGAGTGGCGCAGGGAAAGGTACTCTGTGCAAAGCGATGGCGGAAGCATTGCAATGGCATCTTTTAGATTCGGGAGCAATCTATCGCGTGCTGGCGCTGGCCGCGCTGCATCACCATGTGGATGTCGCGTCTGAAGAAGCGCTAGTTCCGCTGGCTGCGCATCTGGATGTGCGTTTCGTATCGACCGATGGCAACCTGGAAGTCATCCTTGAAGGGGAAGACGTGAGCGGCGAAATCCGTACGCAGGAAGTGGCTAATGCGGCCTCTCAGGTCGCGGCGTTCCCTCGCGTTCGCGAGGCGCTGTTACGTCGTCAGCGCGCGTTCCGTGAAGCCCCGGGGCTGATCGCTGACGGACGCGATATGGGAACGGTGGTATTCCCTGATGCGCCAGTGAAAATTTTCCTTGACGCCTCTTCGGAAGAACGTGCTCAACGCCGCATGCTTCAGTTGCAGGAAAAGGGGTTTAGTGTTAACTTTGATCGCCTTTTATCCGAGATAAAAGAGCGCGATGACCGCGATCGTAACCGCGCCGTCGCCCCACTTGTTCCTGCAGAAGATGCATTAGTTCTGGATTCAACCAGTTTAACTATTGAGCAAGTGATTGAAAAAGCGCTACAATATGCGCGCCAAAAACTGGCACTCGCGTAATCGCGACCGATTTAGTAGTACCCCCGCTGCAATGGATTGACGGCGGGTATGTGAAACAACCCCATCCGGCACGGAGCCAGGTGGACGTTAATATTAACCTGAAGATTAAACATGACTGAATCTTTTGCTCAACTGTTTGAAGAATCCTTAAAAGAAATCGAAACCCGCCCGGGTTCCATCGTTCGCGGTGTTGTTGTTGCTATCGACAAAGACGTAGTACTGGTTGACGCCGGTCTGAAATCTGAGTCCGCCATTCCGGCAGAGCAGTTCAAAAACGCCCAGGGCGAGCTGGAAATCCAGGTTGGTGACGAAGTTGACGTTGCTCTGGACGCAGTAGAAGACGGCTTCGGTGAAACCCTGCTTTCTCGTGAGAAAGCTAAACGTCACGAAGCATGGATCACGCTGGAAAAAGCTTACGAAGAAGCTGAAACTGTGGTCGGTGTTATCAACGGCAAAGTTAAAGGTGGCTTCACTGTTGAGCTGAATGGTATTCGTGCGTTCCTGCCAGGTTCTCTGGTAGACGTTCGTCCAGTTCGTGACACTCTGCACCTGGAAGGCAAAGAGCTTGAGTTCAAAGTAATCAAGCTGGACCAGAAGCGTAACAACGTTGTTGTTTCCCGTCGTGCCGTTATCGAATCCGAAAACAGCGCAGAACGCGATCAGCTGCTGGAAAACCTGCAGGAAGGCATGGAAGTCAAAGGTATCGTTAAGAACCTCACTGACTACGGCGCATTCGTTGACCTGGGCGGCGTTGATGGCCTGCTGCACATCACCGACATGGCATGGAAACGCGTTAAGCACCCAAGCGAAATCGTGAACGTGGGCGACGAAATCACTGTTAAAGTGCTGAAGTTCGACCGCGAGCGTACTCGTGTATCCCTTGGCCTGAAACAGCTGGGCGAAGATCCATGGGTAGCTATCGCTAAGCGTTACCCAGAAGGTACTAAACTGACTGGTCGCGTAACCAACCTGACTGACTACGGCTGCTTCGTTGAAATCGAAGAAGGCGTTGAAGGTCTGGTGCACGTTTCCGAAATGGACTGGACCAACAAAAACATCCACCCATCCAAAGTTGTTAACGTTGGTGATGTAGTGGAAGTGATGGTTCTGGATATCGACGAAGAACGTCGTCGTATCTCCCTGGGCCTGAAACAGTGCAAAAACAACCCATGGCAGCAGTTCGCGGAAACCCACAACAAGGGCGACCGTGTTGAAGGTAAAATCAAGTCTATCACTGACTTCGGTATCTTCATCGGCCTGGACGGCGGCATCGATGGCCTGGTTCACCTGTCTGACATCTCCTGGAACGTTGCAGGTGAAGAAGCAGTTCGTGAATACAAAAAAGGCGACGAAATCGCTGCAGTTGTTCTGCAGGTTGACGCAGAGCGTGAGCGTATCTCCCTGGGCGTTAAACAGCTCGCAGAAGATCCGTTCAACAACTGGGTTGCACTGAACAAGAAAGGCGCAATCGTAAACGGTAAAGTGACTGCAGTTGACGCTAAAGGCGCAACAGTAGAACTGGCTGACGGCGTTGAAGGTTACCTGCGCGCTTCTGAAGCTTCACGTGACCGCGTTGAAGATGCCACTCTGGTTCTGAACGTAGGCGACGACGTTGAAGCTAAGTTCACCGGTGTTGACCGTAAGAACCGTGCAATCAGCCTGTCTGTTCGTGCTAAAGACGAAGCTGATGAGAAAGATGCAATCGCAACTGTTAACAAACAGGAAGATGCAAACTTCTCTAACAACGCAATGGCTGAAGCTTTCAAAGCAGCTAAAGGCGAGTAATATCAGGTTCTCAGCATCATTTGCGCTGTAACGCATTTACAGCGTGAAGGATGAGGAGCAAACTTGACAGATTGCAGGATTCGTCCTGTAATCAATAACAAAGGGCGGCTACGGCCGCCCTTGTTTAATGAGCTGTTCAGCTAATTGGTTTGAAAGGAACCGGAGGAATCATGACCAAGTCAGAATTGATTGAAAGACTTGCCAGTCAGCAACCGCATATCCCTGCCAAGGCAGTGGAAGATGCCGTAAAAGAGATGCTGGAGCATATGGCCTCCACTCTTGCCCAGGGCGAGCGCATTGAAATCCGCGGTTTCGGTAGTTTTTCTCTGCACTATCGTGCTCCACGTACCGGGCGTAACCCGAAAACTGGCGATAAAGTCGAGCTGGAAGGCAAGTACGTTCCACACTTTAAGCCGGGTAAAGAACTGCGCGATCGCGCCAATATTTACGGCAACTGAGTTTAGCCAGCCGGTTAAACTGGGTTCGAAAGAAAGCACCTGCGGGTGCTTTTTTTGTCTCTGTCGCTTTCCTTCTGAAGGTGCCCCGCATTTTTCCGTTTCGTTTTCTGCAAACCGATAAAAACAGAACAGCGCGCGCTGTAAAACGTACTTTTCCCATCTGACAATTCGCTCTGCCTGATTAGATACTGCCCCTCTGAAACAGGGAGGTAGCAATGGGAATTCCCGCGCTTAGCGTCTGCGTCATTCTGGCAATAGCCCCGTTACTCTGGTTACCTGAACTGCCATCACGCCATACCGTGTGGATAATGATTGTTGGCGGGGTCGTGCTGGCCGCACGGCGAAACGTACGACTGAAGTATGCGGGTCTCACGCTGTTATTTTGCGTGTGGGGTATTTTGGCTGCGAAGGAGAGCGTCTGGCCGATGCAGCATTTAACCACGGGGGCCGTGCAGGCTGAGGTAGCGATCACCGCCACAGATGGCGCAACGCAGCATCAGGGAAACATTCTTAGCGTTGATGGCGAGCGCTGGTGGGCCTCTACCGGCATAACGCTGTATGGCAATTATCTGCCACAGAAAGCGTGTGCCGGTCAGCGCTGGACCATGACGCTCAGGCTCAGACCTGTCCATGGCGAACTGAACGACGGCGGTTATGATTCCCAGCGTAGCGCCTTTGCACGCCATCAAACGCTGAGCGGACGCTTCACCCGTGCGGAACTCGTCGATGGACGCTGCAGCCTGCGAGCGCAATATCTCATGTCACTGCAAAACCGCCTTTCTGCTTACCGATGGGGGGCGGTTATACTCGGACTGGGAATGGGTGAACGTCTGGATGTGCCCCGGGAAATACAAGACCTGATGCGCGAAACCGGGACGCTGCATCTGATGGCGATTTCGGGACTGCATATCGCGCTGGCGGCATCCCTCGCCTGGTTACTCGCGCGTGGGCTACAGTTTTTATTACCCAGCCACCGTATCCACTGGCAAATGCCTCTCCTGGCCGGGTTATGCTTTGCCGCTTTCTACGCCTGGTTTACCGGTCTGCAACCTCCTGCGCTACGCACGGTCATCTCGCTTGCTGTGCTTGCAATGTTGCGGATCGCTGCCCGTCAGTGGTCTCCCTGGCAGGTGTGGGTCTGCTGTATCGCGGCGATCCTGATAAGCGATCCCTTAGCCATACTCTCGCAAAGTCTGCTCTTGTCTGCATTTGCCGTCGCCGCGCTGATTTTCTGGTTTCAGTGGCTGCCTCTTCCTGGCTGGCGCAGGGCACGACGTCTACGGCCTCTGCTGAACCTGATCTATCTGCAGGTCGGCATGCTGATGCTGCTGATGCCGCTACAGGTTCTGATTTTCCATGGATTCAGCATCTCCTCCCTGGTCGCGAATCTCTTTGCCGTTCCCCTGGTGACGTTTGTCTCCGTGCCGCTGATCCTGCTCGGCATGCTGCTTCATCTGCTGCCGCTGGCGGCACCGGAAAGCGTCGTTTGGTTCGCAGCCAATAAGTCACTTGCGTGGCTGTTCTGGCTCCTCATGCGCCTGCCTGACGGCTGGCAAAATGTCGACCAACGGTGGCAGTACATGACATTACTGCCCTGGCTTATCATCATTGGCTGGCGCTTTCGTGCCTGGAAAACCCTTCCCGCAGTTTGTCTTGCAGGAAGTGTCTTACTCACATTTCCTCTGTGGCGAACGGAAAAAAGCGAGAGCTGGACGCTGCATATGCTGGATGTGGGTCAGGGGCTGGCGATGGTCGTTGAACGGCAGGGCAAAGCCATTATCTATGATACCGGGCTTGCCTGGCCGGGCGGGGATAGCGCAGAGCGGTTAATTATCCCGTGGCTTCGCTGGCATCATCTGCGGCCTGAAGGCGTTATTCTCAGTCATGAACACCTCGACCATGCGGGAGGACTCGCATCGTTGCAAAAAGCTTGGCCGGACGTGTGGGTAAGAAGCCCATTGCGCTAGGCGGGACATCGGCCCTGTTTTCGCGGGCAGAGATGGGAATGGCAGGGACTCTCCTTCACCGTACACTGGCCCCCCGAAAATTACCCGGCTCAGGGAAATAACCATTCCTGCGTGGTAAAGGTGGACGACGGAGGGCAGAGTGTTCTGCTAACAGGGGACATTGAAGCGCAAGCGGAACAGGCTATGCTTAGCCATTACTGGCGTTATCTGACGTCCACGCTCATACAAGTTCCTCATCATGGCAGCAATACTTCGTCGTCATTGCCGCTGGTACAGCGGGTGGAAGGTCAGATCGCCCTGGATTCCGCGGCCCGCTATAACGCATGGCGATTCCCGTCGGCAAAAGTTGTCCGACGCTATCGAAAAGAGGGGTACATCTGGCACGATACCCCTCATTCAGGACAAATATCGGTGACATTCTCGCAACATCACTGGCAAATCCGGCGCTTGCGAGAGCAATTTTTACCCGTTTGGTATCATCAGTGGTTTGGCGAGCCCGTCGATAACGGGTAGAATATGCGGCTATTTCAACGAATGCTGGTTTTTTGAATGCATAACGACAAAGATCTCTCCACGTGGCAAACCTTCCGCCGACTCTGGCCGATGATTGCACCCTTTAAAGCAGGCCTGATCGTGGCGGGTGTAGCGTTAATTCTCAACGCAGCCAGCGATACTTTTATGCTATCGCTCCTCAAACCGTTACTGGACGACGGTTTTGGTAAAACGGATCGCTCAGTGTTGCTATGGATGCCTCTGGTGGTTATCGGACTGATGATCTTACGCGGCATCACCAGCTATATTTCCAGCTACTGTATTTCCTGGGTATCAGGGAAAGTGGTGATGACCATGCGCCGTCGCCTGTTCAGCCACATGATGGGCATGCCGGTCTCGTTCTTTGACAAGCAGTCTACCGGGACGCTGCTGTCTCGTATTACCTACGATTCCGAGCAGGTTGCCTCCTCCTCCTCAAGCGCGCTGATCACCGTTGTGCGTGAGGGTGCGTCAATCATCGGCCTGTTCGCGATGATGTTCTATTACAGCTGGCAGCTGTCGATCATCCTTATCGTTCTGGCGCCGATAGTTTCTATTGCTATCCGCGTCGTCTCAAAGCGCTTCCGCAATATCAGTAAGAATATGCAAAACACGATGGGGCAGGTGACGACCAGCGCGGAACAGATGCTGAAAGGGCATAAAGAAGTTCTGATTTTTGGCGGTCAGGACGTCGAAACCAAACGCTTTGATAAAGTCAGCAACAAAATGCGTCTGCAGGGGATGAAAATGGTCTCGGCCTCTTCCATCTCTGACCCGATTATTCAGCTGATAGCGTCACTGGCGCTGGCATTCGTCCTTTATGCGGCAAGCTTCCCAAGCGTCATGGAGACGCTGACGGCGGGTACTATCACCGTGGTCTTCTCCTCAATGATCGCCCTGATGCGTCCGCTGAAATCCCTGACGAACGTGAACGCCCAGTTCCAGCGCGGGATGGCTGCCTGTCAGACGCTGTTCAGCATTCTCGATTCCGAACAGGAAAAAGATGAAGGTACTCGTGAGATTGAGCGCGCCCGCGGCGACGTTGAGTTCCGCAATGTCACTTTCGCCTATCCTGGACGTGAAACGCCGGCGCTGCGTAATATCAACCTGTCCATTCCGGCGGGTAAAACCGTGGCGCTGGTGGGCCGTTCCGGCTCGGGTAAATCGACGATTGCCAGCCTGATCACCCGATTCTACGATATTAACGAAGGTGAGATCCTCCTGGACGGTCATGATCTGCGGGAGTATACCCTGCAGTCGCTGCGTAACCAGGTGGCGCTGGTTTCCCAGAACGTGCACCTGTTCAACGATACCGTGGCTAACAACATTGCGTATGCGCGCACGGATGAATACAGCCGCGAGCAGATTGAGAACGCCGCGCGCATGGCCTACGCAATGGACTTTATCAACAAGATGGATAACGGCCTTGATACGATAATCGGTGAGAACGGGGTGCTGCTCTCCGGCGGCCAGCGTCAGCGTATCGCTATTGCGCGTGCGCTGCTGCGTGACAGCCCGATTCTGATTCTGGACGAAGCGACCTCTGCGCTGGATACGGAATCTGAACGCGCTATTCAGTCTGCGCTGGATGAGCTGCAAAAGAACCGTACCTCGCTGGTGATTGCGCACCGTCTGTCGACTATCGAGCAGGCTGACGAAATCGTCGTGGTTGAGGACGGTATCATTGTTGAACGCGGAAGCCATGCTGATTTGCTGGAACACCGCGGCGTTTACGCCCAGCTTCATAAGATGCAGTTTGGCGAATGATTGCACGCATCTGGTCCGGTGAATCCCCGCTGTGGCTGCTGCTTTTGCCGCTCTCCTGGCTATACGGCCTGGTGAGCGGCATTATCCGTCTGCTTTACCGTCTGGGGCTGAAGCGCGCCTGGCGCGCGCCGGTTCCGGTGGTGGTGGTCGGTAATCTTACGGCGGGCGGCAACGGTAAAACGCCGGTGGTGATCTGGCTGGTGGAGCAATTGCAAAAACGCGGCATCCGCCCAGGGGTGGTATCGCGCGGATATGGTGGCAAAGCGGCGCGTTATCCGCTGCTGCTGACGGCGGAAACCACGACAGCCGAAGCGGGTGATGAACCGGTATTGATTTTCCAGCGTACCGGCGCGCCGGTTGCGGTCTCTCCTGTGCGCAGCGACGCCGTTCAGGCGCTGCTTGCCGAACAGGCGGTACAAATCATCATCACTGACGATGGCCTGCAGCACTATGCCCTGGCGCGTGATAAAGAGATCGTGGTCATCGACGGTGTTCGCCGTTTCGGTAACGGCTGGTGGTTGCCGGCCGGACCCATGCGCGAACGCGCTTCGCGTCTTAAGTCCGTTGATGCGGTGATTGTGAACGGTGGTGAGGCAAAAGCGGGTGAAATCCCGATGTACCTGCAGCCGGGTCTGGCGGTCAACCTAGTGACGGGTGACCGCCGGTCGGTTGCTGAGCTGCCTTCACCGGTGGCGATGGCGGGGATTGGCAATCCGCCGCGCTTCTTCGCGACGCTGGAACAGTGTGGTGCCCGGCTGGAAAAACGCGTTCCGCTGGCCGACCACCAGGCGCTGGTGGAAGGGCAGGTAGACGCCCTGACCGTACCCGGGCAGTCGCTGATCATGACCGAAAAAGATGCGGTGAAATGCCGTGCCTTCGCGAAAGATAACTGGTGGTATCTGCCGGTTGACGCTGAACTCAGCGGCGAGCAGCCGGAACGTTTGCTCAAGGAACTGATTGCGTTGGTGAAATAAACGCTTACGCGGTTCTGGTGGCGCTTTGACTGACAGGATAACGCATGTCTTTACCGCAACTCTCACTTTCAGCCGCACGTCATTTACACCTTGCCGCGCAGGGGCTGCTTAAAAAGCCCCGCCGCCGCGCGCAGCCTGCCGATATTCTCTCGACCGTCCAGCGCATGTCGCTGCTTCAAATCGACACCATTAACATTGTGGCGCGAAGCCCTTACCTGGTGCTGTTTAGCCGCCTGGGGAATTATCCTTCGCAGTGGCTGGATGAGGCGCTCAGCAAGGGAGAGTTAATGGAGTACTGGGCGCACGAAGCCTGCTTCCTGCCCCGCAGCGATTTTGCCCTGGTCCGCCACCGTATGCTTGCTCCGGAAAAGATGGGCTGGAAATACCGTCAGGCGTGGATGCTGGAACATGCGGCCGAAATTGAGCAGCTAATCGCGCATATTCAGGATAACGGTCCCGTACGCTCCGCCGATTTTGAACACCCGCGCAAAGGCACCAGCGGCTGGTGGGAGTGGAAACCGCATAAGCGTCATCTCGAAGGGCTGTTTACCTCTGGCAAAGTCATGGTGATTGAGCGGCGTAATTTTCAGCGCGTGTACGACCTGACTCATCGCGTGATGCCGCACTGGGACGACGAGCGTGACCTGCTTACCCAGGAGGCGGCCGAGGCCATCATGCTCGAAAACAGCGCCCGCAGCCTGGGGATTTTCCGCCCGCAATGGCTGGCTGATTATTATCGCCTTCGCCAGCCCGCGCTGAAACCGCTGCTGGACATCTGGCAACGCGAACAGCGCGTCATCCCGGTCACGGTGGAAACGCTGGGCGACATGTGGCTGCATGCGGATCTCCTCCCGCTACTGCCTCTGGCCCAGGAGGGGAAACTTCAGGCAACCCACAGTGCGGTGTTGTCGCCTTTCGACCCGGTCGTCTGGGACAGAAAACGCGCCGAGCAGCTGTTCGACTTTAGCTACCGGCTGGAATGTTATACCCCGGCGCCAAAGCGCCAGTATGGTTACTTTGTACTCCCGCTGCTGCATAAGGGGCAACTGGTCGGGCGCATGGACGCCAAAATGCACCGCAAGACCGGCACGCTTGAAATTATTGCGCTTTATCTGGAAGAGGGCGTCAGGGTGACGGCGAGCCTGGAAAAAGGGTTAACGTCCGCCATTAGCGAATTCGCG
The DNA here is from genome assembly GCF_014982155.1 of Enterobacter cloacae complex sp. P16RS2. Taxonomy (NCBI): domain Bacteria; kingdom Pseudomonadati; phylum Pseudomonadota; class Gammaproteobacteria; order Enterobacterales; family Enterobacteriaceae; genus Enterobacter; species Enterobacter cloacae complex sp. P16RS2. The sequence goes on from NZ_JADCKW010000007.1 coordinate 209,635, forward strand.
CGCTGGCAGGGTGCCCGCGACGTGACGCTGGGTAGGGTGCCCGACGGGCTGTTTACATCCTGTCGAAGTGGCTGGGAAACAGGCACTCCCTGAAAAGGGAATGTGTTAAGCTTTAGCGATTACCCATACGGAGGAACTATGGATCACCGTTTACTTGAAATTATTGCCTGCCCGGTATGCAACGGCAAACTCTATTACAGCCAGGACAAACAGGAGCTGATTTGCAAGCTGGACAGCCTGGCTTTCCCGCTGCGTGACGGCATTCCGGTACTGCTGGAAAATGAAGCTCGTTCCCTGGTGGCAGAAGAGAGCAAACCATGAGTTTTGTTGTCATTATTCCTGCGCGTTATGCCTCAACGCGTCTGCCAGGTAAACCGCTGGTGGATATCAACGGCAAGCCGATGATTGTGCATGTTCTTGAGCGTGCGCGTGAATCCGGTGCCGATCGCGTGATTGTTGCTACCGATCATCCTGACGTCGCCCGAGCGGTTGAGGCAGCAGGCGGTGAGGTATGCATGACCCGCGCCGATCACCAGTCCGGCACCGAGCGTCTGGCGGAAGTGGTTGAGAAATGTGGTTTCAGTGATGATACGGTCATCGTTAACGTGCAGGGTGACGAGCCGATGATCCCGGCGGTGATTATCCGTCAGGTGGCAGAAAACCTGGCTCAGCGTCAGGTTGGTATGGCGACGCTCGCGGTGCCTATTCACCACGCTGAAGAGGCATTCAATCCGAATGCCGTGAAGGTGGTCATGGATGCCGAAGGCTATGCGCTCTATTTCTCCCGCGCCACGATCCCGTGGGATCGCGATCGCTTTGCGCTCTCCAAAGAGACAATCGGTGATACTTTCTTGCGTCATATCGGGATCTACGGCTATCGCGCCGGTTTTATTCGTCGATATGTTACCTGGGCGCCGAGTCCGCTGGAGCATATCGAAATGCTGGAGCAGCTTCGCGTGCTCTGGTATGGCGAAAAAATTCACGTTGCCGTTGCCAGCGAAGTGCCTGGAACGGGCGTTGATACGCCGGAAGATCTTGAGCGCGTTCGCGCCGAGCTGCGCTAATACCGCCTGCATCCCTCCTGACGGGGGGATGTCCTCTGCCCCTTAATTCCCCTTTCTTTTCCCTAATTGTTCTCTTCCGGGTGACATCTCCCTTAAGGACGCTCATTATAAAAGCAGTAGTCTTAATGGGGGTAATCTCATATGGAACAGCTGCGTGCCGAACTTAGCCATCTGCTGGGTGAGAAATTAAGCCGGGTCGAATGCGTGAGTGAAAAGGCCGATACCGCGCTTTGGTCGTTGTATGACAGTCAGGGCAACCCAATGCCGCTGATGGCCAGAAGTTTCACCTCGCCGGGCGTTGCCAGGCAGCTTGCATGGAAAATGTCGATGCTGGCGCGGGAGGGAACCGTCCGTATGCCGACGGTGTACGGCGTGATGACCCACGAGGAACACCCCGGCCCGGACGTGCTGCTGATTGAGCGTTTACGCGGCGTGCCCGTTGAAGCGCCCGCGCGCACGCCGGAACGCTGGGAGCAGTTAAAAGACCAGATTGTCGAGGCGCTGCTGGCCTGGCATCGTCAGGATAGCCGCGGGCTTGTCGGTCCGGTCGACAGCACTCAGGAAAACCTGTGGCCGCTGTGGTATCGCCAGCGGGTGGAAGTGCTGTGGGGAACGCTTAACCAGTTCAACAATACCGGTTTAACCATGCAGGACAAACGTATTCTGTTTCGCACCCGCGAGTGCTTACCGGCGCTGTTCGACGGTTTTAATGACAACTGCGTGCTGATCCACGGTAATTTCACCCTGCGCAGCATGCTCAAAGACTCCCGCAGCGATCAGCTTCTGGCGATGCTCGGGCCGGGGATCATGCTCTGGGCTCCGCGCGAATACGAGCTGTTCAGGCTCAGCGACAGCGGGGCGGCGGAAGGTCTACTGTGGCACTACCTTCAACGCGCGCCCGTTGCAGAAGCGTTTCTCTGGCGGCGCTGGCTTTACCTGCTCTGGGACGAAGTCGCGCAACTAGTGAATACCGGACGTTTTAATCGCGCAAATTTCGATCTGGCAACAAAATCACTCTTGCCCTGGCTCGCCTGACGATCCTTTCAGCCACTGCCAGAGGCGTCCGAGCGTCTCATAACCGACGCGATCGCTATGCATCAGCCAGGCCGGGGATGGGATCGCCCGTTCCCACGGGTTGAGCGGCGCGTCGATGGCCATCTGGTTTGCCGGTGCGGGAAGCGGGTGCAGGCCTTGCTTCTCAAAGAAAATCATCGCGCGCGGCAGGTGTGAGGCGGAGGTCACCAGTAAGAACGGGACATCGCCTATTGCCTGCTTCACTGCGGCAGCCTCTTCTTCGGTGTCTTTTGGGCTGTCCAGGGTGATAATCGAGGAACGCGGCACGCCGAGTGATTCTGCGACCCTGGCGCCCGCTTCAGCCGTACTCACCGGGTTCGTTTTGGCCGCCGCGCCGGTGAAGATCATTTTTGATCCCGGGTTCGCCAGCCAGAGGCGAATGCCTTCGTTTAGCCGTGGCAGGCTGTTGTTGATCAGGTTTGAACTGGGCGCCCAGTCAGGATCCCAGGTATACCCGCCACCCAGCACCACGATGTACGCCACTTTCTGATTTCCTTGCCATGTTGGGTATTTGTTTTCGATGGGGCGTAGCAGACCATCCGCGACCGGCTGCAGGCTCAACAGCAGCAGGACAAACCAGCCGAGCGTAATAAGCGTTTTGCCACTCTTCTGAAAGCGACTGAACCACACCAGCGCCAGCCCCAGCGCGATGATGATGAGCAGCAGCGGAAGGGGAAGCATCATCCCTCCAATGTATTTCTTAAGGGTAAAAAGCATCCTTTTTGGTTCCTTTTTTGACCATATAGCAGGTGATTACCCGTGATATTACACCAGAGAGGTTCATTCTCCGCGCGGGTGTGACAAAATAGCGGTTTTGCAGTTAGCGAGTGGAACTCTCCCAATGCGGGATCGCAATTTTGATGACATCGCGGAAAAGTTTTCGCGCAACATTTATGGCACCACGAAAGGGCAGCTCCGTCAGACGATCCTCTGGCAGGATCTGGACACCATTCTGGCTACCTTTGGTGGGCAAACGTTGCGCGTGCTGGACGCCGGTGGCGGTGAAGGGCAGACGGCGATAAAAATGGCCGAGCGCGGTCATCACGTCACGCTTTGCGATCTTTCTGCTGAAATGGTCGCCCGCGCGACGCGTGCTGCAGAAGAGAAAGGTGTGAGCGACAACATGCATTTTATACAATGCGCCGCTCAGGACATCGCGCAGCATTTGGAAACCCAGGTTGATCTGATATTGTTTCATGCGGTGCTGGAGTGGGTTGCCGATCCGCAAAGCGTGTTACAAACCCTGTGGTCGATGTTGCGCCCGGGCGGCACGCTGTCGCTGATGTTCTACAATGCTAACGGCTTCCTGATGCACAACATGGTTGCAGGAAATTTCGACTATGTGCAGGTCGGGATGCCCAAAAAGAAAAAGCGCACGCTTTCCCCGGACTATCCGCGCGATCCACAGCAGGTTTATGGCTGGCTGGAAGCGATTGGCTGGCAGATCGTCGGGAAGACGGGCGTTAGGGTGTTTCATGATTATCTGCGTGAAAAACACAAACAGCGTGACTGTTTTGACACCTTAACAGAATTGGAAACGCGGTATTGCCGTCAGGAGCCTTTTATCAGCCTTGGCCGCTATATTCACGTCACCGCGCACAAGCCGCAGATGCAAGGATAACCTATGAGTGAATTTTCCCAGACAGTCCCCGAACTGGTTGCCTGGGCCAGGAAAAACGATTTCTCCATCTCGCTGCCGGTAGACAGACTCTCTTTCCTGCTGGCGGTTGCCACGCTGAACGGCGAACGGCTGGACGGTGAAATGAGCGAGGGTGAACTGGTGGATGCGTTCCGCCATGTCAGTGATGCGTTTGAGCAAACCAGCGAAACCATTAGCGTGCGTGCCAACAACGCAATCAACGATATGGTGCGTCAACGTCTGCTGAACCGCTTTACCAGCGAGCAGGCGGAAGGAAACGCCATCTATCGCCTGACGCCGCTGGGCATCGGCATCACCGATTACTACATTCGCCAGCGTGAATTTTCTACGCTGCGTCTTTCCATGCAGCTCTCGATCGTGGCGGGTGAACTTAAGCGCGCCGCCGACGCGGCGGATGAAAACGGTGACGAATTCCACTGGCACCGTAACGTCTACGCGCCGCTGAAATATTCGGTGGCCGAGATTTTTGACAGTATCGATCTCACCCAGCGTCTGATGGACGAACAGCAGCAGCAGGTGAAAGACGATATCGCCCAGCTGCTGAATAAAGACTGGCGAGCGGCCATCTCCAGCTGTGAACTTCTGCTGTCAGAAACCTCCGGCACGCTGCGCGAACTCCAGGATACGCTGGAAGCCGCAGGGGACAAGCTGCAGGCGAATCTGCTGCGCATCCAGGACGCGACTCTGGCGCACGACGATCTGCATTTTATCGATCGTCTGGTCTTCGATCTGCAGAGCAAACTCGACCGCATTATCAGCTGGGGCCAGCAGTCAATCGATCTGTGGATCGGCTACGACCGACACGTGCATAAATTTATCCGTACCGCGATTGATATGGATAAAAACCGCGTCTTTGCTCAGCGTCTGCGTCAGTCGGTGCAGACCTATTTCGATGCGCCGTGGGCGCTGACCTACGCCAATGCCGATCGTCTGCTGGATATGCGCGACGAAGAGATGGCGCTGCGCGATGAAGAGGTGACAGGTGAACTGCCGCCGGATCTGGAATACGAAGAATTTAACGAAATTCGCGAGCAGCTTGCGGCGATGATCGAAGAACAGCTCGCTGTCTACAAAACCAGACAAGTGCCGCTGGATCTTGGTCTCGTGGTGCGCGACTATCTGGCGCAATATCCACGCGCGCGCCACTTCGACATTGCCCGCATTGTGGTAGACCAGGCGGTGCGCCTGGGCGTCGCGCAAGCAGATTTCACCGGACTGCCGCCGAAGTGGCAGCCAATTAACGATTACGGAGCCAAGGTACAGGCGCATGTCATTGACAAATATTGAACAAGTGATGCCCGTTAAGCTGGCACAGGCGCTGGCGAATCCGTTATTTCCGGCGCTGGACAGCCAGCTGCGTGCCGGTCGTCACATTGGCTTAGACGAGCTGGATAATCACGCCTTTTTGATGGACTTCCAGGAGTACCTGGAAGAGTTTTACGCGCGCTACAACGTGGAGCTTATCCGCGCGCCGGAAGGGTTTTTCTACCTGCGCCCGCGCTCCACGACGCTTATTCCGCGTTCCGTGCTCTCCGAGCTGGATATGATGGTCGGCAAAATTCTTTGCTACCTCTACCTCAGCCCGGAACGTCTGGCGAATGAAGGGATCTTCACCCAGCAGGAACTTTACGACGAGCTGTTGACGCTGGCAGATGAAAGCAAGCTGCTCAAGCTGGTGAACAACCGCTCCACGGGGTCGGATCTTGACCGTCAGAAATTACAGGAAAAGGTTCGCTCTTCCCTAAACCGTCTGCGTCGTCTGGGGATGGTCTGGTTTATGGGCCACGACAGCAGCAAATTCCGCATTACGGAATCTGTCTTCCGCTTCGGCGCCGACGTGCGTGCGGGCGATGACGCGCGTGAAGCGCAGCTTCGCATGATCCGCGACGGTGAAGCGATGCCGGTGGAAAACCATTTGCAGCTCAATGATGAGCATGAAGAGAATCTGCCGGATAGCGGGGAGGAAGAGTAATGATTGAACGCGGTAAATTTCGCTCACTGACGCTGATTAACTGGAACGGCTTCTTTGCCCGAACGTTCGATCTGGATGAGCTGGTCACGACGCTCTCCGGCGGTAACGGTGCGGGTAAATCCACCACCATGGCAGCCTTTGTTACGGCGCTGATCCCTGACCTGACGCTGCTTCACTTCCGTAACACCACCGAAGCGGGGGCAACAAGCGGCTCCCGTGATAAAGGTCTGCACGGTAAGCTGAAGGCCGGCGTCTGTTATTCGGTTCTGGACGTTATTAACTCCCGTCATCAGCGCGTGGTGGTGGGCGTGCGCCTGCAGCAGGTCGCCGGTCGTGACCGTAAAGTGGATATCAAACCGTTTGCAATCCAGGGGCTGCCAACCTCCGTGCAGCCGACGGCGCTGCTGACGGAAACCCTGAACGAACGTCAGGCGCGCGTGTTGACGCTGCAGGAGCTGAAAGACAAGCTTGAGGCCATCGAAGGCGTGCAGTTCAAGCAGTTCAACTCCATTACCGACTACCACTCGCTGATGTTCGATCTGGGCGTGGTGGCGCGTCGTCTGCGCACCGCATCAGACCGTAGTAAATACTACCGTCTGATCGAAGCGTCTCTGTACGGCGGTATCTCCAGCGCGATTACCCGCTCCCTGCGCGACTACCTGCTGCCGGAAAACAGCGGCGTGCGTAAGGCCTTCCAGGATATGGAAGCGGCGCTGCGCGAAAACCGCATGACGCTGGAAGCGATTCGCGTTACCCAGTCTGACCGCGACCTGTTTAAACACCTGATCAGCGAAGCCACCAACTACGTGGCGGCAGACTATATGCGCCACGCCAACGAGCGCCGCGTGCATCTCGATCAGGCATTAGAATACCGCCGCGAGCTGTTTACCTCCCGTAAACAGCTGGTGGCCGAACAGTATAAGCACGTCGAGATGGCGCGCGAGCTGGGTGAGCACAACGGTGCTGAAGGCGACCTGGAAGCCGACTATCAGGCTGCCAGCGATCACCTGAACCTGGTGCAGACCGCGCTGCGTCAGCAGGAAAAAATCGAGCGCTATGAAGCGGACCTCGATGAGCTGCAGATTCGTCTCGAAGAGCAAAATGAAGTGGTGGCTGAAGCCGCCGACATGCAGGAAGAGAACGAAGCCCGCGCCGAAGCTGCCGAGCTGGAAGTGGATGAGCTGAAAAGCCAGCTTGCCGATTACCAGCAGGCGCTTGACGTGCAGCAGACGCGAGCGATTCAGTATAACCAGGCATTGCAGGCATTACAGCGTGCAAAAGAGCTGTGCCATCTGCCTGACCTGACGCCGGACAGCGCCGACGAGTGGCTGGATACCTTCCAGGCCAAAGAGCAGGAAGCCACCGAGAAACTGCTCTCCCTCGAACAGAAAATGAGCGTCGCGCAAACGGCGCACAGCCAGTTTGAGCAGGCTTATCAGCTGGTGGTCGCGATTAACGGCCCTCTGGCGCGTAACGAAGCCTGGGACGTTGCCCGCGAACTGCTGCGCGACGGTGTGAACCAGCGCCATCTGGCCGAGCAGGTTCAGCCGCTGCGTATGCGTCTGAACGAGCTGGAGCAGCGCCTGCGCGAGCAGCAGGAAGCCGAGCGTCTGCTGGCGGAATTCTGCAAGCGTCAGGGAAAAAATTACGATTTCGACGAGCTTGAGGCCCTGCATCAGGAGCTGGAAGCGCGTATTGCGGCCCTGTCCGATACCGTATCAAACGCCAGCGAACAGCGTATGACCCTGCGTCAGGAGCTGGAGCAGATTCAGTCCCGTTCGAAGACGCTCCTGGAGCGTGCACCGGTCTGGCTGGCGGCTCAAAGCAGCCTGAACCAGCTCAGCGAGCAGTGCGGCGAGCAGTTCGAATCCAGCCAGGAAGTGACCGAATACCTGCAGCAGCTGCTGGAGCGCGAGCGCGAAGCCATCGTTGAGCGTGACGAAGTGGGCGCCCGCAAGCGCGACGTCGATGAAGAAATTGAGCGCTTAAGCCAGCCTGGCGGATCAGAAGATCCGCGCCTGAATGCGCTAGCGGAGCGTTTTGGCGGCGTGCTGCTGTCCGAGATTTATGACGACGTTGGCCTGGACGATGCTCCGTACTTCTCCGCGCTGTACGGTCCATCCCGCAACGCGATTGTGGTCCCGGATCTGTCGCTGATTTCTGAGCAGCTTGCCGGCCTGGAAGATTGCCCGGAAGATCTCTACCTGATCGAAGGGGATCCGCAGTCGTTCGATGACAGCGTGTTCAGCGTCGACGAGCTGGAAAAAGCGGTGGTGGTGAAAATTGCCGACCGTCAGTGGCGTTACTCCCGCTTCCCTGAGCTGCCGCTGTTTGGCCGCGCCGCGCGCGAAAGCCGCATCGAGAGCCTGCACGCCGAGCGTGAAACGCTGTCTGAACGTTTTGCGACCCTGTCGTTTGACGTGCAGAAAACCCAGCGTCTGCACCAGTCGTTCAGCCGCTTTATCGGCAGCCATCTCGCCGTAGCGTTTGACGCGGATCCGGAAGCCGAAATCCGCAAGCTGAACACCCGCCGTGGCGAGCTGGAACGTGCGATTGCCAGCCATGAAAGTGATAACCAGCAAAGTCGCGTTCAGTTTGAACAGGCGAAAGAGGGCGTTGCTGCCCTTAACCGCATTCTGCCGCGCCTGAATCTGCTGGCGGATGACACGCTGGCTGACCGCGTGGATGAGATCCAGGAACGTCTGGATGAAGCGCAGGAAGCCGCGCGTTTCGTTCAGCAGCACGGCAATCAGCTGGCGAAGCTGGAGCCCGTCGTGTCTGTCCTTCAGAGCGACCCGGAACAGTTCGAGCAGTTAAAAGAAGATTATGCCTGGTCGCAGCAGGTGCAGCGCGAAGCGCGTCAGCAGGCGTTTGCCCTGACGGAAGTGGTGCAGCGTCGCGCGCACTTTGGCTACTCCGATTCGGCTGAAATGCTGAGCGGTAACAGCGACCTGAATGAAAAACTGCGTCAGCGCCTTGAGCAGGCGGAGGCGGAACGTACTCGCGCCCGCGAAGCGATGCGCAGCCACTCCGCTCAGCTGAACCAGTACAATCAGGTGCTGGCCTCGCTGAAAAGCTCCTTCGATACCAAGAAAGAGCTGTTAAACGATCTGCAGAAAGAGCTTCAGGACATCGGCGTGCGTGCCGACAGCGGGGCAGAAGAGCGCGCGCGTATTCGTCGTGACGAGCTGCATTCTCAGCTCAGCAATAACCGCGCGCGTCGCAATCAGCTGGAAAAAGCGCTGACCTTCTGCGAAGCCGAAATGGATAACCTGACCCGTCGCCTGCGCAAGCTGGAACGCGACTATCACGAAATGCGCGAGCAGGTCGTGACCGCCAAGGCGGGCTGGTGCGCGGTGATGCGCATGGTGAAAGACAATAACGTTGAGCGTCGCCTGCACCGTCGCGAGCTGGCGTATCTCTCTGCCGATGAGCTGCGTTCCATGTCGGATAAGGCGTTGGGTGCGCTGCGTCTGGCGGTGGCGGATAACGAACACCTGCGCGACGTGCTGCGTATGTCGGAGGATCCGAAACGTCCGGAACGTAAAATTCAGTTCTTCGTGGCGGTTTACCAGCACCTGCGCGAGCGTATTCGTCAGGACATTATCCGTACCGACGATCCGGTCGAAGCCATCGAACAGATGGAAATCGAGCTGGGCCGCCTGACGGAGGAATTGACCTCCCGCGAGCAGAAGCTGGCGATCAGCTCCCGCAGCGTGGCGAACATCATTCGTAAAACTATTCAGCGCGAGCAGAACCGTATCCGCCAGCTGAACCAGGGTCTGCAGAGCGTGTCGTTTGGCCAGGTGAACAGCGTGCGCCTCAACGTCAACGTGCGTGAGGCCCACGCGACGCTGCTGGAAGTGCTCTCAGAGCAGCATGAGCAGCATCAGGATCTGTTCAACAGCAACCGTCTGACCTTCTCCGAAGCGCTGGCGAAGCTGTATCAGCGCCTGAACCCGCAGATTGATATGGGGCAACGTACGCCGCAAACCATCGGTGAAGAGCTGCTCGACTACCGTAACTACCTGGAAATGGAAGTTGAGGTAAACCGTGGCTCAGACGGCTGGCTGCGTGCGGAATCCGGGGCGCTCTCTACCGGTGAAGCGATCGGTACCGGGATGTCAATTCTGGTGATGGTCGTACAGAGCTGGGAAGATGAAGCGCGTCGCCTGCGCGGCAAAGACATCTCGCCGTGCCGACTGCTGTTCCTGGATGAGGCGGCGCGTCTTGATGCCCGCTCAATTGCCACGCTGTTCGAGCTTTGCGAGCGTCTCGATATGCAGCTCATTATCGCGGCGCCGGAGAACATCAGCCCCGAGAAGGGCACCACCTACAAACTGGTGCGTAAGGTGTTCCAGAACAGCGAACACGTTCACGTTGTCGGTCTGCGTGGCTTTGCGCCGCAGCCGCCGGAGTCATTGCCGGAAACCACGGCGGACGCTTCCTGAAGCATGTTCTGTCCCGAAGCGGCGCACTGGCGCCGCTTTTTTTTTAAACTTAACTTGTGCTTGGGGCTGCGTTATCTTTAAACTTCTTTACATAAGGTAAGGCAACAGCTTAGCCGTCTACCTATAATGAAAGAAAGCCCCAGCGTGATGGGCATGTCGTGAAAACAGGGGGCAAGGGATGTTGCTAAAGAAAGAATGTGGTCGTCAGCTGTCTGCGCTGAGTTTATGCCTGGCAGTGATGTTTGCTCCGCTGTTAACCGCCCAGGCCGACGAGCCTGAAATTGTGCCGACTGACAGCTCGGCAACGACAGGCGCGCAGCCAACGTCGTTGTCCCAGCCGCTGGAGCAGTCTCCGGCGACGGCTATCATGGCCGGAATTAAACCGCTGCCGGAAGGCATCGACGCAGAATCGCTCAGTCAGCAGCTGCAGTCGGAGCTGCCGTCAGGCTACACGCCTGTCTATATTAACCAGCTCACGCTCCTCTATGCTGCCCGCGATATGAAACCGATGTGGGAAAATCGCGATGCCGTGCGCGCCTTCCAGCAGCAGCTGGCAGAGGTTGCGATTGCAGGGTTTCAGCCGCAGTTTACAAAGTGGGTTGAGCTGTTAACCGATCCTGCCGTCACCGGGCAGGCGCGTGACGTGGTGCTTTCCGATGCCATGATGGGCTACCTGCAGTTCGTGGCGGGTATTCCTGTCAATGGCAACCGCTGGCTGTACAGCGATAAGCCGTACAAGCTGGCGACGCCGGCGCTATCGGTGATTAATCAATGGCAGCTCGCGCTGGACAATGGCGAACTGCCGCGCTTTATTGCCAGCCTGGCACCGGCGCATCCACACTATGCCACTTTGCACCAGTCGCTCCTCGCGCTGGTGGGGGACACGCGTCCATGGCCGCAAATGCGCGGTACCGCGACGCTGCGTCCGGGGCAGTGGAGCAGCGATGTTCCCGCCCTGCGCGAGATCCTGACGCGTTCCGGTATTCTGGAAGGCGGGCCAAAGATTGCTCTTCCGGGTGACGATCCACAAAACGTCGCCGTCAGCCCGTCAGCGCCCGTGAAAGAGAAGAAAGCCGTTGTCCTGAGCAACAAACCTGCGGCTTACGATCGGGAGCTGGTAGCGGCCGTTAAACAATTCCAGGCCGCTCAGGGGCTGGGGGCCGATGGCGTCATTGGCCAGACGACGCGCGACTGGCTGAACGTATCGCCTGCGCAGCGGGCAGGGGTGCTGGCGCTCAATATCCAGCGTTTGCGCCTGCTGCCGGGAACGCTCTCTACCGGGATTATGGTAAACATCCCGGCGTATTCCCTGGTCTATTATCAGGATGGTAGCGAAAAACTGGCGTCGCGCGTGATTGTCGGGCGTCCGGATCGTAAAACACCGATGATGAGCAGCGCGCTGAATAACGTGGTGGTTAACCCGCCGTGGAACGTGCCGCCGACCCTGGCGCGAAAAGACATTCTGCCGAAGGTCTGGAACGATCCGGGTTATCTGGAGCGTCATGGCTACACGGTGATGCGTGGATGGAACAGTAAAGAGGCCATCGATCCTTATATGGTCGACTGGTCGACCATCACAGCGTCGAATCTGCCGTTCCGCTTCCAGCAGGCTCCCGGAGCGCATAACTCTTTAGGGCGCTACAAATTCAACATGCCGAGTTCAGAAGCGATCTACCTGCACGATACGCCGAACCACAACCTGTTCCAGAAAGATACGCGCGCGCTGAGTTCTGGCTGCGTGCGCGTGAACAAAGCCTCGGAGCTGGCCAATATGTTATTGCAGGATGCGGGCTGGAACGATACGCGCATCTCGGATGCCCTGAAACAGGGGGATACACGTTACGTTAATATTCGCCACAATATTCCGGTCAATCTTTACTATCTGACGGCGTTTGTGGGCGAAGACGGGCGTACCCAGTATCGTACAGATATTTACAATTATGATCTCACCGCGCGATCCGGCGCACAAATTTTGCCAAAAGCGGAACAATTAATCAGGTAAATGAAGCAGTTCGGGAAAAATGATTGTCGTAAGTTATGTTGAATAAGGGGCTATATCGCTGCAAGCCGCGTATTCACTGGGGTTGGGCGCCTTGACGTACCTGGTTTTGCCAGTTATGGTGCCCTTCGTGCGCTAAGCATATTACGATTTCTTTTACCTGTAGACCTGATTATCATGGACAAATTTGACGCTAATCGCCGCAAACTGCTGGCGTTAGGTGGTGTTGCGCTTGGCGCAGCGGCCATCCTGCCGACGCCAGCATTTGCCACCCTCTCGACACCTCGTCCGCGAGTTTTAACGCTCAACAATCTTCATACCGGTGAGTCGCTAAAAGCGGAGTTTTTCGATGGCAGAGGCTATATTCAGGATGAATTAGCAAGACTTAACCATTTTTTCCGTGATTTCCGCGCGAATAAAATAAAAGCCATCGATCCAGGACTGTTTGATCAGATTTTCCGCCTGCAGGGCCTGCTGGGCACCAGCAAGCCGGTTCAGCTCATTTCTGGCTATCGCTCAATTGATACCAATAATGAACTGCGCGCCCACAGTCGCGGGGTAGCGAAAAAAAGCTATCACACGAAGGGACAGGCAATGGATTTCCATATTGAAGGCGTTTCGTTAGCCAATATTCGCAAAGCTGCGTTATCTATGCGCGCAGGTGGTGTAGGATATTACCCCAGCAGCAACTTTGTACATATTGATACCGGTCCGGTTCGGCACTGGTAATAACGAAACACAGGAGCAGTATGAACTATCGTATTATTCCGGTTACCGCGTTCTCCCAGAATTGTTCATTGATCTGGTGCGAACAGACTAAACTGGCCGCGCTTGTCGATCCCGGCGGTGACGCTGAGAAAATCAAGCAGGAAGTCGCAGCAAGCGGCGTCACGCTGATGCAGATTTTGCTCACTCATGGTCATCTTGACCATGTAGGTGCTGCGGCTGAACTGGCTGAACACTATGGTGTGCCGGTGATCGGCCCGGAAAAAGAAGATGAGTTCTGGCTGCAGGGGTTACCCGCCCAAAGCCGCATGTTTGGCCTTGATGAGTGTCAGCCCCTGACGCCCGATCGCTGGCTGAACGAAGGAGAGCGCGTTAACGTAGGGAATGTGACTTTACAGGTGTTGCATTGTCCTGGGCATACGCCAGGCCATATTGCCTTCTTTGATGACCAGTCTCGTCTGCTGATTTCCGGCGATGTGATTTTCAAAGGCGGCGTAGGACGCAGCGATTTTCCTCGCGGCGATCACGGGCAGCTGATCCAGTCGATTAAACAAAAGTTATTGCCGCTGGGTGATGACGTTACGTTTATCCCTGGACACGGTCCGATGTCGACGCTGGGCTATGAACGGCTCCATAATCCGTTCCTTCAGGATGAGATGCCTGTCTGGTAACCAGAATAAAAAAAGCCTGCATAACGCAGGCTTTTTTATGGGCGCAAATTACAGTACGGCGACAATCGCTTCGCACAGTGGCGCCATGTTGTCAGGCGTCATGCCAGCAACATTCACGCGGCCAGAGGCCACGGCGTACACGCCAAACTCTTCACGCAGACGCAGAACCTGCTCTTTGGTCAGGCCGCTGAACGAGAACATGCCGTTCTGTTTGATGATAAAGCTGAAATCGCGGTCCGCTCCTTTCTCAGCCAGGGTATTCACAAACAGCAGGCGCATGCGCTGAATACGCTGGCGCATATCGTTCAGCTCTTGTTCCCAGATAGCGCGTAGCGCATCGTTGCTGAGGATAGTGGCAACAACAGACGCACCGTGTGCCGGTGGGTTAGAATAGTTAGCGCGGATAACCGATTTCATCTGGCTGAACGCGCGATCGACGGTCTCTTCGTTAGCGGCAACCAGCGTACAGGCACCCACGCGCTCATTGTACAGACCGAAGTTCTTGGAATACGAGCTTGCGACAATCAGCTCCTGGTGAACGGCTGCGAACGCGCGCAGGCCTTCGGCATCCTCTTCCAGACCACGGGCGAAGCCCTGGTAGGCAAAGTCAAACAGCGGCAGCCAGCCTTTTTCAACGGACAGTTTCGCCAGGTGTTGCCACTGCTCAAGCGTCGGATCGATACCGGTTGGGTTGTGGCAGCAGCCGTGGAACAGCACCACGTCACCTGCCTGCGCTTCGCTCAGGCTCGCCAGCAGGCCGTCAAAGTCGAGAGAGTGGTTTGCCGCGTCGTAGTATGCATATTCACGCACTTCCAGACCCGCAGAGTTAAACACGCTCTTGTGGTTCGGCCAGCTTGGGTTGCTCACCCATACGCGCTTAACAGAGGTGTTTTTCGCAAGGAAATCCGCCGCCACGCGCAGCGCACCGGTACCGCCTGGGGTCTGTGCTGTACGGGCACGTTTGTCACTCACAATTGCGCTGCCTTTACCGAACAGCAGCTCCTGGGTGCAGCGACCAAACTCAGGGATACCATCAATACCGAGGTAGTTTTTGGTGGTTTCGTTTTCCAGCAGATACTGCTCAGCTTTCTTAACGCTGGTCAGTACCGGAGTTTTGCCGGTTTCATCTTTATATACACCAATACCCAGGTTGATTTTGCCGGGGCGGTCATCGGCACGAAACAGATCGGCCAGGCCCAGAATAGGGTCGGCAGGAGCGGCGGTAATGTTCTCAAACATGACGAAGTTCCATTGTGATTACAGAAGTGAAATCCGCTATCAGGTTAACGGTAGATTTACAAAATGCCAACCGTTTGCGACGAAAAGCGTGCGGCTTTTCAAAAGTCGCCATTATTTTCTGTCACGCATAAAAAAACAGGGCCGAAGCCCTGTTCATTAAGCATATAACAAAGTGGTGTACTGATTAGAACTGGTAGGTTACGCCCACAGCAGCCATATCGTCGTTGCCGTTCAGACCGCCAACAGCTTTCGCGTAGTCGGAGTCTTTGTCCAGCAGGTTGATGTAGTAGTCAGCCCACACGTTGAAGTTCTTGTTGAAGTAGTAAGTGGTACCAACCTGGATGAATTTAGCCAGGTCTGCATCGCCACCGCTGAAGCCGTTGACGGCAGCCAGGTCTTTACCTTTGGTCTGCACGTAGGAGATTGCTGGACGCAGGCCGAAGTCGAACTGGTACTGAGCAACCACTTCGAAGTTCTGCGTTTTGTTAGCGAAGCCAGCGTCACCGTTAGAACCGGTACGAGTGGTGTTACGGGTTTCTGCATAGGTGGTTGCCAGGTAGATGTTGTTAGCGTCGTATTTCAGACCAACACCCCATGCTTCAGCTTTATCACCTTCCCCATCAGCTTTCTGGTTCAGAGTACGGTTAGCGTTGCTGTAAGATGCGATTGCACCGAAGCCTTCGCCGAAATCGTAGCCCAGGGAGTAGCCTACGCCGTCACCGTTAGAGGTTTTAACGTCAGTACGGTCGTTTTTGCCCTGGTACTGAACGCCCAGGCTCAGACCGTCAACCAGACCGAAGAAGTTGCTGTTACGGTAGGTCAGCAGACCGGTGCTGCGGCTGGTCATAAAGTTATCAACATAGTTACCGCCCCAGGTCATACCTGAGAAGGACGGCGCCATATCGGTGTAAGATTCTACGTCGTAAACGATACCGTAGTTACGACCGTAGTCGATGCTGCCAGCATCGCCCGCTTTCAGGCCAGCGAATGCTAGACGGTTTTTGTTAGTCTGAGTACCATTTTCAGCCTGGTTGGCCAGGAAACGGTATTCCCACTGGCCGTAACCGGTCAGCTGGTCGTTGATCTGAGTTTCGCCTTTGAAACCGATCTGCGCGTAGGTAGCGTCGTTATTGTTGGTGTTATCACCGGAAGTCACGAAATCGTGCTCGGCGTTAACTTTCCCGTAGAAGTCCAGTTTGTTGCCGTTCTTGTTATAGATTTCTGCAGCGTTAGCTGCACCGGCTACCAGCAGGGCAGGGATTACCACTGCCAGAATATTGCGCTTCATCATTATTTATTACCCTCATTGGTTTTTTTATGACACTCGCCACTGCCGTCAATAAATTCTGTCAATAAATATTTCCGGAACTATTGATGAGAGTTTGGTGTCTTTATGTATCTGACAGGCATCTTTCCATTCGGCGAAGCGTTTCGCTAGCCTGAAAGTGCTACAATTCTCAAGATTAAGTAACTGAAAGAAAATATGTGTAACTAAATATGTATTTTTGGGAACTTTGTGAACCACCTCAAACTTCAGAACGCCCTGGTGAATTAAACAACAAGCACTATCCTATATATATGAATTCCTTATGATTAATTGAGATAAAGGCGATTCGTATAAACAGACCTTAAACGGCTCGTTTTTTCTTATGACTGCGAAGGGCCTTCCGGATGGCTGTAAAAGTGGTTGAAATTTGTGCTATCGCTTGAGGGTGTAATAATCGCAATAAGAATGGGGTTTATTTTTTGTGGCTGGATATTTCGCGGAAACAAAACGTAACAGGTAGTGGTTGTGACGGGGGCAAGGTTTAAAGACGCTGACTTTACGCTGACGAAAACTGACAATACAGAATAAAATAATGGCCAGCATAAGCTGGCCATTTTAGTCTTGTACCGATTAGAAGCTGGCGTTACGTGGAGTACGTGGGAACGGGATCACGTCACGTACGTTCTGAACACCGGTAACGTAGGCAATCAGACGCTCAAAGCCCAGACCAAAACCGGCGTGCGGTACGGTACCGTAACGACGCAGATCGCGGTACCAGCTGTAGTCAGCTGGGTTGAGCCCCATCTCTTCCATACGCGCGTCCAGCACGTCGAGACGCTCTTCACGCTGAGAGCCACCGATGATTTCACCAATGCCCGGCGCCAGAACGTCCATCGCTGCCACGGTTTTACCGTCTTCGTTAAGGCGCATATAGAAGGCCTTAATATCTTTCGGGTAGTTTTTAACGACAACCGGCGCTTTGAAATGCTTCTCGGCCAGATAGCGTTCGTGCTCAGACGCCAGGTCAACGCCCCAGTAAACCGGGTTCTCGAATGTCTCACCGCATTTCTCGAGGATTGCTACCGCGTCGGTATAGTCCACCTGCGCAAAGTCGGCAGAGACGAAACGCTCCAGACGCGCCACAGCATCGCTGTCTACACGTTCTGCGAAGAATTTCATGTCGTCAGGACGCTCTTCCAGCACCGCTTTGAACACATACTTCAGCATCGCTTCTGCAAGGCCAGCGACATCGTTCAGGTCTGCAAAGGCCACTTCAGGCTCCAGCATCCAGAATTCCGCCAGATGACGGCTGGTGTTGGAGTTTTCGGCGCGGAAGGTTGGGCCAAAGGTGTAGATCTTAGAAAGCGCACAGGCGTACGTTTCGCCGTTGAGCTGACCAGATACCGTCAGGAAGGCTTCTTTACCAAAGAAGTCTTTGTCATAGTCCACTTTACCTTCAGGCGTACGCGGCAGGTTTTCCATGTCCAGCGTTGAGACGCGGAACATCTCGCCGGCACCTTCCGTATCGGACGCGGTGATCAGCGGGGTAGACACCCAGAAGTAACCCTGCTCATCGAAGAAACGATGCAGCGCCTGCGCCAGCGTATGACGCACGCGCGCCACCGCACCAATCAGGTTGGTACGCGGACGCAGGTGGGCGACTTCACGCAGATATTCGATGCTGTGGCGTTTTGCCGCCATCGGGTAGGTGTCCGGATCTTCAACCCAGCCGGTGACTTCAATGGCAGAGGCCTGAATTTCGAAGCTTTGGCCCTGGCCCGGTGACGCCACAACCACGCCGGTAACAATGACGGAGCAACCGGTTGTCAGGCGCAGAACGTCATCATTGTAATTGGGCAGAGAATTATTAATGACGGCCTGTACAGGATCAAAGCAGGAACCGTCATAGACGGCAAGGAAGGAGATGCCAGCTTTAGAATCTCGGCGGGTACGCACCCATCCGCGCACGGTGACTTCCTGGTCAACGGCGACACGGCCCTGGAGTACGTCGGCTACAGGCACAACGCTCATAATATTCTCTCTGTTAATAGTCGGAAAAAATAAACACTTGTCCACCCTTATGGGGGGATATCTATGTTACCTGCCATCCGCTATCAGACAAGTAAATTTCGCAGTCAAAAGAGAAGAATTGAGAAATAAATAAGAAGAAGGGAGCCATAAAGGCTCCCGTAAGCGCTTAACTGGCTTTTTTGATCAAGGGGAGATCGAACGCTTTGCGCAATGCGCGGACAAACGCTTTGTCATGGCAGATGGTTTTACCGGGGCTGTCGGAGAGTTTTGCCACCGGCTTTCCGTTACATTCCACCAGTTTGATGACGATATTCAGAGGTTTTACCTGAGGTATATCGCAGGTCAGACGGGTACCAATCCCGAAGCTCAGGTTCACACGGGTATTGAAATGGCGATAGAGGTCGACCGCTTTCGCCAGGTCGAGATTATCCGAGAAGACCAGCACCTTGCTCATCGGGTCAATGCCGAGTTTTTCGTAATGGGCAATGGCTTTCTCGCCCCATTCAACCGGATCCCCGGAGTCGTGGCGTAATCCCTGGTAACGTTCAGCGAACTCGGGACCAAAGTCGCGCAGGAAGGCATCCATCGTAATACAGTCGGTGAGGGCAATCCCGAGCTGATTCGGGTACTCCTCAAGCCATGCGGCCAGTGCCGCGCGCTGGCTGTTAGCCAGATCGGGGCTGATCTGCTGATGCGCCTGGAACCACTCGTGTGCCTGGGTGCCCATTGGCGTCAGGCTGAGGCGGCGTGCCAGATCGTAGTTGCTGGTGCCAACGAACCACGGCTCCTGCTGCAGACGTTTAACAATGGCCTCCTGAACGTCACGCGAGAAACGGCGACGCGTGCCAAAGTCCATCAGGCGGAAGCGGGACATGTCCAGCCCTTCGGTCAGCGTAGAGAAGGCTGCGAGTTTATTTTCCAGCGCGGCGACCGCCTGCGCGACGCCTGTTTCAGACGAACGGTAGCGGTGAGCCAGTTCACTGATCACCGCCAGAAGCGGCACTTCCCACATGATCACTTCCCGCCACGGACCTTCAAGGCGAATATCCAGCTTGCCGTTATCGTTAAGCACGGTGACCTGCTCCGGCTTATAGCGAAAATCGCGCAGCCAGTTCAGGTAGTCGGCTTTGAAGAAAGGCAGGCCAGAAAGCCACTGATATTCCTCGTCCTGCAGCGTCAAATGCTGCATAGCATCGACCTGTTCACGAATGGCGTCTGCGTAGATACCGAGCAAGTCGTCGCCACGACAGCGGAATTCCGCCGCGACGTGAACGTCATAGTAGTGGTGGAAAACGGCTTGCTGCATATGCAGTTTATACGCGTCGGTATCCAGCAACGTATGCAGAACTGGAGAAGCGAATTGAGTCATAGGTGCGCAGTAGCATCCTCTCACAGGAGCGTTTAGTACAATAAACAACTCCGGAGTATACCTTGTTTAGTGATTTATTGAACCCCGATCACAACATAAGCGCGTTTTATGGTCGAGGGCATTTTGTGCCCCGTGTTATACAAATGTAGCAATAGAGCTGCTAACCACTTGAATTTACAGATTACTACTGTGCTACAACCATGCTTTGGGGCAGTGATGGGGCAAAGCGTGAAAGCGCCTGGTTGAGCAGGGAAACCTGTTCGGCACTCTTCTCTGACATCCACTTTCCATACACCTTGTAAACCATCTGTGCATCGGTATGTCCCATTTGAGTTGCTATAAAGTTTGGGTTTGCCCCAGCTGATAATGACCAGCACGCATAAGTATGTCGCGACTGGTAGGCGTTGCGGTACCGTATTCCGGCGCGCTTGATTATCGGGGCCCAAATTTTATTAATCGAATTAACCGCGTAGTGATATCCTCTACGAGGCCCATGCTTGACGCATTGAGGACTGAAAACGAAAGTGCAAGGGTGTATGACTGACTGACCATATTCCCGCAATTTCACTTCAATCTCATACTGCCGGCCAAGGCGCGTCAGCTGGGCCTGATTCCTCAGGGCATCAATAGCTGGTTGAATGAGATAAATCACCCTGTCAGTGCCTGCGTCGGTTTTTGGCAGGGTGAACTCATTCGTCTGGGTAAGGTTGCGTTTCACTGTGATGGTTCCGGCATGCAGATCGATATCTTCCCACGCCAGACCGCACAACTCCCCATGCCTCATTCCAGTATAGACTGCCAGCGACCAGAGATTTCTCATCTGCTGGTGGCCGCAAGCCTGGATAAACCGGATAAACTCTTCTGTCGTGAGTGGATCTGGTTCACCTTTCGCTTTTTTGAGGCGGTTAATTCCGCTAAACGGGTTTTCCTTCGCATAACCGTTATCCGCTCCGAACTGGAAGATCTCGGCCATCAGCATCATGTAATTATTCACGGTCGAAGACTTCCTGCCTTTAACCTGTGTCCGGTGATCCTTCTTCATTACATGAAAACCCGTCAGCAACTCCTTTCTCACGTACAGCAAATCCTCAGTGGTCACCGCAGAAACCATTTTGTTTTCGCCGATGCGCGGAAGCATGTTTTTTATGATGGATTCGTACCGACTCATAGTGTTAGAGCTGATTTCCATCCTCTTCAGCTCAGACCACTTTTCGGTAAGCTCCAGCACAGTAATTTCCTTTCTATCCTGACCGAACCGGGCAAGGTTCGGTGAGTTTGGGAATTTTTCCGCATAGTCAAAATTTCCCATCCTTATCGCAAAACAAACTGAAGAACGAAGCTCGCCGGCTATCTTGCGATTTTTGGCAGTATCAGGGACACCGAGGTTTTCTCTGACACGCTTGCCTTTATATACAAACCAGATGCGGAGTGAACCGCCGTGGTTTTCGACGCCTGTCGGGTATGATGCATTAGCCATTAATCCCTCCTGACGTCCAGGAGCGTTGACGAGTGTACTGCTTTTCATGCTGTCTTCGCACCTGGTTGATTTTTTTTCTGAGCCTCGATCCACTGATCAACTGCTTTTCTGTTGTACATGCATTCGCTCGAAGGCTTTGGATTGCCATCTGGTGAAATGTGCAGGTACTCGCGACCAAGCATCCAGGATTCTTTTCTGGCTCGGGTGATGGTTCCGGGCTTAAGCCCGGTAACCGCAATCAGAACCTTTTCGCTAACCCAGTCATTCGGCACCAGAAGAATAATTTCAGCACTGGTTTGCATGGTTCTCCTCCACTTTTTCTTTAGCCAGGCGAACGCACCGCGCGAAAGAAGAGGGCGTTACAATTTCGCGAAGAGCCTGAACCAGAAAGGCATTGTGCTGCTGGTGCAGCTGCAGGTTGCGTTCCTTCTCCTCATGGCGCAGGACAGCCAGACGAGCTGTGATGATGCGGCGCTTACCTTTGATCACCCGTAGCGCGTTTTCTGCCTTTTTCCGCCATGCGCTCCAGTCACTGCAGCTGTTCGATCTCGCCAGTTGCTCTTCAATGCTGAGCTGCGCTTCTTCTGCATTAACGAGCTGTTGCAGGCATTCGCTGATTGTGTTCAGATTGTCTGTCTCGACGTAGAATTTGTGCATTATTAACCCTCCCACCCAATCGCCTGGAACAGACCCATTTTAGGGTGATACCAGCGGGTGCCGCGCGGTTCAGCCTCTGACATCATCTGGCGAAACGCGGCCATGAATGGCTCCAGTTCGACGATGGCTCTGCGTGACAACAGCCCGTCTGGTGTCATAAATTCGTGCGTGTCTGTCGGGATGCGGTAGGCATTGACCAGATTTCGGCACTTGGCGTCACTCATTCCGCTTTTGGCTACCACCTGGCGGTAACCGACATATCCGGCTCGCATGGTGCCGCGCTTGATGTTCTCCACCGCTTCGGTGACCGTTTCGATCTGCTCTTCAACATGATTCAGGCGTTTTTGCTGGCGAACGGCATCGGCGGCCATTGCGGCGATCATTTCGATTTCAGTCAATGGTTGCGGTTGCTGATGACGGAAATAACCACTTACCAACTCGCGTTGTACTTTCCAGGCCAGATCATCGTTAAATGGTTTCGTCAGCATCAGGTAGCCTGATTCGAAGAGGACAATTCCTGATGGCGCAAATTTCGAAAAAACGCCAACTGGAAGGTCCGTACGTATGGTGTCTGCACCTAATTCTTCATAATCCTCACCACGAACAAAGCGGTCTTTGTTGCGATTAAATGCTGCACGAGCGGTTCCTTCCGGTCGCTGGTGGACTTCATCAATCATCGCCAGCGTCACAACGCGCTGACCGCGATATTCGACTGCCGGCAGCTGTTTGTTATTGATCGTTACAGTGTTCATTTTCGTCTTCCTCAGTGCATAACCGGCATGTCAGGCATACCTTCTTTCTGAATCTGTTCAATGAAGCTGTCATGCAGGAGATTGAAACCCTCCCGGCCCATTTTTGAGAGTCGAAGCCCGTTCTCAGCGTCCGTATCTAACATGTCCCGGTACATGCGCAGCGCCATCTGCTGGCCGAGTTCCTGACCGTATTTCTCAATGGCCAACCCTTCCACATAGCTTGCGAGTGCGAACCGCTCTGGCGCGGGATAAACACTGATTGAACCGTTTTGGCCTGAGTAGATAACTGCGGTATCAAACCCTCCAGAATCGTTGGCAACCTCAACCGTGCCGTTCTTTGCCTGCTCCTCGGCAATGAAGACGGCAACCAGCATCCAGCGCCAAATGATGATTTCTTTCTCGATGCCCGGGGTAAACCAGCCGCTTTCAATCGCTTCCATGATGCAAGCCAGCAGATCTAATCCATCCGGAATTCGTTTGTCATAATTACCGTTGTCGAGCTGGCGAACCGCAACGGAATAGCCAATAACGCGGTTACCAAAACGGATGCCGGTTGATGTCGGCTCTGGGTTAAACGTTGAATCAACCATCAATACACTCCTGCTGGTTTGATGGCTTGCAATGCATCCACCTCTTTGACGTAGCGCTCGTGCATTGCGTCCCATTTTTCACACCATTTCTCCATTTCTCGCTTGCGCGCCAGGATACGACGCAGACGGCGAATACAACGCTGGTGGGCGGCCAGATACTCCGCCTTTGTTTCCCCGTCTCGCCATACCTCCATATCATCGCGATCAATACGCACCCGCGGGTGACGCTGTGGAAAACCTGAACGCTCAAAAGCCTCGGTGGTCATGAAGAACGCCAGATAGCGGATCGCAGTATCTCGCGTGAAGCATTTTTTGATACGACCGTGACGTACTGCTACGAAAAGCGGGCCAACTGGCGTATCGTGTTTCTGCAATGCCAGATCAATTGTGCTTACGGTGCGTTTATCGTTCATTTCCGATCCTTAACTTTTGAATAACGCTCATGGCTCATTACTTCCCAGTTCTTGCCGCCATCGCGGGATAGTAGCCGCCAGCGGTGATTTACCTTCAGGCTCAGATTCCCGGTGCCGATCATGCGGCAGGGGTGAATCCTCCTCGCTCTGAACTGGCTTAAAACGTGTGCTGCTTTGAGGTGAACCCACTCAGGAATTCGTATCGCTGTCAGTGCCATCAGATCCCCCCATTTCATGACCCTCCGTTTTCGGAGCCTCTACTTTTTGTTTTTTGACGAACTCCACCAGCTCAGAAATGAGCTCGTCGATTAACTCCTTCCCACTATCTGTGAGGAATTCACCGCTGCCATTAACATCAACAGAACTGCTGTAAATTCCCTTAATAGCTTTTACGCCTTCGACATTCCCGTACTCACTGATCGCAAGCCTTTCGAATTTTCGTAATAATCCATCGAGAAGAATCTCTGTTAACTCGACCGTGTTAATGCCGCCTTTATTTAGTTTAATAACAAGGCAGTTACTGCCTGTTTTACGCTGGTGGCGTAATAAAGCTGCTTTTAAAATTCGTCGGCGATAGGTGTTAATTAAGTTATTCATGCTTCACGCCTTTTCTTTCAGCTTCATCATTCGCCAGAACAATTTGTTCTTCTTTATCCGTCCAGTCGTAAACAGAACCAGCGATATCGTAAGCCAGTCCTAATAGGGCGTTTAATTGGTGGCAGTCAAAATCATTGTGGTGGGCATGGATTGTCTGCATGAGGAAATTTAGTTGTTCGGCCTGGATTTTCACGTTCAGAATATTTTGACGTTCCTGAATCATTTTAATCTCCCATATGCCTTTTTAAGATAAAGACGAGCAATAACCTCGTAACCACAGGCCGCATAAAGGCACGCTGTTCTATATGCCGATTTATCAATAATGAAAGTCATACGAAGCGCCTCATTGTCATTGAGGCAATAACCCGGCCATGTACTTGCATATCGCTCTGCTCGTCGGCATCAAGCGTAAAAGTCTCGTAACGATGATTGTCAGAAATTATCACCAGCGCACCGTCCGGCATTGGCTCTACGCGCTTAACGAATACGCATGGTCGCCCGAATACATCACGGGTAAAAACATAAATACCGGCCTCTGAGATCTTTCCGCCACAGTCAGCGAAAGCAATCAGTTCGCATGGATGGATGGTTGGCTGCATGGAATCCCCCCCATCTGGCAAGTCATAATTTTTCCAGGCGCGTACTTACCTTTCTCATCAACAAATAATTCACGAGGGTAGGCGACTGGCTTATTTATTGGGTTAAGTGCATTTTGCATTTACATTTCCTCAGAGTGAGTTTGCCCCCACCTGGAAAGGTGTTAATTAAAGAAGATTAATTAATTCTAAATTTTGTCAGCTTGCTTGCAGATGGTCTCTTGCAAATCTACGAGCTTTTCAAAAACGATAGTTAACGTACCAATAGCTGACAGTTCTTGCGGCATACAGTCCATCGCATTAGAAATTGCCATTCTGCAATTACCAATATCCGCAGACCATGAGTAAAGTTGATTGGATGTTATTGTGTTTGTAGGCTCAGTAAATTCACCGCACTGTTCGTTTCCTGAAATTAGCCACAGAACGTCAGAATGAAGAACATTAGCCAATTGGATTAACTGGTCAGCAAAGGGAACAGTTTTTTCCGTTTCCCAGTTGTTAATGGTTTCGGTTGTTAAATCAAGATGATCAGCCAAAAAATCCTGAGAGAGTCGAAGCGAAGATCTTTGATTTAATATTCTTTTGCCGATGGTTTTTGCTACGGTGATTTGAGTATTCATTTCATTGGCTCCGTTGTTTGCCGATGAATAAATCGTACAGATAAAACTGTATTTTAGTCAACAGTTAAAGCTGTATTTTGTGTCCTTAATACATATCTTCCTGTAATTAAAGGTTATTTAGTTTTATAGGGCGAAAAAAAACCGACTAGAGTCGGTTTTCTAACGGTGGATTCGCAAGAGTGTGCTTTAGCGTTTTCTACGGTATATGCGGTGTTCAACCATAACGCCAATAATCGTAAGCGGTTGATGATCGCTATTGATTACAGGGTAATCATCGTTGAGTGGCACTAGTTCGAAGTGTTGGCGGCCTTTCATATCGGTATAAGTGGGGCGGTATTTTTTGAAGGTTGCCTGGTCGCTTCCATTTTTAGCGACGACAAACTCACCAGGTGTCGGCTCCACCTCAGGATCAACTATGATAATGTCACCATCCTTGAAATCAGGTTCCATAGAATCACCTTCTATGCGAAGACCAAAGCTAAACTCAGATAGTTCAGAATCGGTAAGTATGTATTCGAAGTTTCCGTCCAAAGCTACGATCGGCGGTTTTTCTGCTAGAGCACCAGCCTGAACATAACTGATAAGTGGAACCCTCCTGCTGTTTGCTTCAGCTATTGGAATGAATGCGCCACCATTCATAAGCCAATCCGCATCACATCGTAATGCCTTAGCAATGCCAATTATATTACGTGGTTTTAAGGTCTTCCCATCTTCGATGCTTTGCCAGGACTGCTGTCGGATACCGGCAAGTTCGGCAGCCTCAGTTTGAGTGAGTCCGAGTTCTATTCTTTTTTGCTTCACTCGATCGGCTAAAGCCATTTGCACACCCCCGCTAAATTATTTCGTCAATATTCACAGCTTAAACTGTAATTGACAAACAGTAAATTCTGTAGAAATATACAGATAAAACTGTTGAGGTGATTACGATGAATCTTGCTTATCGCGTTAAGCAAAAACGAGTTGAGTTAAATCTTTCTCAAACGCAATTAGCAGCAATGGTTGGAATGCGTCAGCAATCATTACAGGCCATTGAATCCGGGGAAACCAAGCGCCCGCGCCTGTTGATTGAGTTGGCACAGACTCTCAAATGCGACCCTCAATGGCTTCTTTACGGAAAGTTGGTCGCTTCCGGCAAAGGTGAAGCGTGACATGTCACCGGAAGAATTTATCAAAAAGCACATCACCGATGCGCTGGTGGGTGAAGGCTTTCCGGCGGAAATAGCCTGGGGGGGGGCTGAACATGGTGCTGATTATTACCGGCGCTGCTCTCAGGCCAGCCGGAAGGGAAGCATGTTCGCTGATTGTCTCTTTCGGGCTCGCCAGTGGGCTATCGGTCAGACAACGATTGCTGAACGGAAAGAGGGCAAGAAAAAGGCCGGGAGAGAGGGTAAATCTCAACCCGGCCTGTTCTGACTTTGCTTTGCAATACCTGCTGGAATCAATCATTGGAGAAAAATTCCGTGAAAAACAATACCAATAAACACCAGAACGTTTCAAGCGTTGATGCTGAAAACCTGCCCGTTATTGCTGGTGTGGAGATCACAACTGACGATGCTGGGCGCTTTAATCTGAATGCATTACACAAGGCGAGTGGAGTGGGTGAGGATAAATCTCCGAGCCAATGGTTACGCCGCAAAAGCACGAAAGAACTCATTGAAGAGCTTAAGCGTAACTTATTGAAAGAGTGCCAGAATGTAAATTTACACTCTGCTCAAAAACCAATCGACACCGCGAATGGCGGTATCGCGCCGGGCACTTTCGCTCATGAGCTGCTGGCCATCGAGTATGCCGGGTGGATCTCACCAGCGTTTCGCTTGCAGGTGAACCAGACCTTCCTCGACTTCCGAGCCGGGAAGCTGGCGCCAGTAAACAGCAGTCTGCCGGACTTCAATAACCCGGCCGCAGCTGCCCGCGCCTGGGCAGATGAATACGAAGCGAAAAACAAGGCTATTGGGTATGTACACCGTCAGGATCAATACATTGAACACCTGGAAAACCTGTTTCAACCAGGCATGACTCCATTCCAGTTCTGCAAGCAACTCAACGGTGTAAACGTTCAGCAGATTAACACCTTTCTGGCTGATCACAACTGGTTGTACGACGAACGCCCGGAATCTCGTAAAGCCTCGTGGCGGGTTAAACATTATGCCCGTGATTTGTATCTGACCGAGAAGCATCAGCGCGTGGCCCCCGAGGATGCAGAGAGTTTTGATGCTTATAAGCCTGTGCTGAAACGCAAGGGGGCCATCTGGCTTTACCGACACTATCTGAAGGGCAACCTCCCGATGAAGCAAGGCTGGGATGGAAAATTTACCCACGATATTGAGCTGGCAGGTGCTGCATGAGTAGCAAAATTCTCGGTAACGTCTGGGACGCATGCGCTGCTCATGACATTAAGGGGGCCAAACTTGTGATTATGGCACGCCTGGCTGATTACTCGAATGATGACGGTGTGTGCTATCCGAGTGTTGAAACTATTTGCCGCCAACTGGGGCTCGGGGAAAGCACGGTCAGAACCGCCATTGCAGAACTGGAATCTGCTGGGTGGCTGCGTCGTGAATCACGCCGTAAAGGTAATCGCAACACGTCCAATCTTTATCATTTGAATGCCGATCGTCTCGAGGCTCTGGCACGCATTGAGAAGGACAAAGTGGCAGCGCTGAAACAGCAGCGCAGGACTAACGGTTTTCACCCGTCAGATTCTGACAAAAATGATGTTTTCACCCGTCAGAATCTGACCCCAGATCCACAAGTAAATTCAAAACATGATCCATCAGTAAATTCAAAACATGAATCACAAGGTATTGGCGCATCGGCTGACGCCTCTGCACCGGTTCGTTCTGCAAAGCAGGATTATTCACCTGAGTTCGAAACCGCCTGGCAGGCATACCCAAAACGTGCTGGTGGTAACTCCAAGGCAGCTGCCTGGAAAGCCTGGAAAGCTCGAATCAAAGATGGTGTTACCGGTGAAGCAATGCTGGCAGGCGTAACCCGTTATGCCGGATATGTCCGTGCTACTGGTAACGCTGGAACGCAGTACGTGAAACAGGCGGCGACGTTCTTTGGTCCTGATCGGCATTTCGAAGAGTCATGGCAGGCGCCTACTGTTGCGGTAGTCGGTCGACCTGGAGGACTGCCGGTTTCGGGGTTTAGTGAACAAGACTATGGCCAATCAGACTGCAACTGGTAAGCAGGAGAAATCACAATGCTGAGTATTAAACAACGCGAAGAAAGGGAAGCTCTGGTGGCAAAGCGCGAAGGGCTTCGTGAAGAACTGGCGTTTGCTGTGGAACATAAAAAACCGTGGCAGTGGGGAAGCTGGGAGTCGGGCGAAGTCCACGCTGCCGCTTGTGAAAACCATGGTGGTTATCAGCGCATTTCCCTCACTGGGAAAGCCTATCGTGGCGTTGAAAATGTTAAGCACTCCCAGTGCCCGGAGTGTGTGAAAGCGGAGCTTGCTGGCATTGAATCAAGCCTGCGGACATTACGAGTGGCCGACCTGATGGACAATTCCGGCATCGCAAGACGATTCGAAGCATGTGAATTCGATAACTACCAGGCTATCAACCCGGATGCTGCCAAGAATCTCGCAGCCTGTCAGCGTTATGCCAGCAGCTGGCCTGAACGACTGAATGCCGGTACCGGGCTTGTTATGACCGGCAATTGCGGCACCGGTAAAAACCACCTGGCAGTGGCTATGGCAAAGAGCATCATCCGCGATCACCTTGCGAATGTGGAAATCACCGATGTCATGCGCCTCACCAGAGCGGTAAAAAGCACATGGCGCCACAATGCTGAAATGACCGAGGAAGGCGTCATTGAGCGCTTCGCTTCACTGGATCTGCTGATTATCGACGAAGTGGGCGTTCAGTTCGGCAGCCCGACAGAAATGACCATCTTGCAGGAAATCATCAATGCCAGGTACGAAAGCATTCTGCCAACAATCCTGATCAGCAATCTCACATTCGACCAGTTGAAAGAGACTATTGGTGAGCGAATCGTGGACCGGGTTACCGATGGTGGCCGCAACCGTCTGGCATTTGGCTGGGGAAGTTTCCGCGCTATCGCGTCAGGAGCTGTAGCATGACGCCTGTCTGGAAAAATGAAGATCTGGAAGGTGCGGTGATTGGCGCAATTTTTCTGCGTGGTGCCGACCCTGAGGTACTGGATATTCTTTCCAGGGTGCCGGCCACCGCATTCTCGGTACCGCAGTATCGGGAAATATATACTGGGATCTGCCGTCAGGCGCGTGGAGCTGGCGTTATTGACCCTGTACTGCTCTGCGAAAACATGCCAAAGCACAGCGCAATCATTATGGACTCGAGCCGTATCGCATGGGCGAAGTCGGCGCTTGTGTCCTACGTTTCCACGCTCGAGCGTAATGCAGCTGTTCGTGATGCCGAAGCTGTGATTGAAAGGGCGCTGGCTGATCTCCGGAGTGCTCACAATGGTGACGCGGCTTTATCGGCATTCAGGACTGCACAGAACAGCATTGCCGCAATTTCTCTCGAAGAAAAGACCGTTCAGCCAGTTCATATCGACGACATTCTTCCTGCTGTAGTGGATCGGGTAGATGCACGCAACCGCGGGCTCGAAGAAGCCAGAAGCCTCATGACGGGTATTGAAGAGCTTGATGCAAAGACTGGTGGCATTGAACCAACAGATCTGGTGTTTATCGCTGCGCGGCCGTCGATGGGTAAAACTGAATTGGCGCTGGATATTATCGACAAAGTTTCTGAGCAGGGCCGTGGTGTGCTGTTCTTCAGCATGGAAATGCCAAATATCCAGATCGGAGAGCGAATGGTATCCGCTGCCGGAGGCATGTCGGTTTCACGCCTGAAAAAGGCTGCTGATTTTGAAGATGAGGACTGGGCGAGGCTGACAAACGGTGTCGAGCGCCTTACAGGTCGTAGTATCTGGATGGTTGATTCTACCGATCTGACTGTAGAGCAGATCCAGCAGATATCGACCCGCCTGCAGTTGGCGCATCCGGAAATAGCGCTGGTGGTTGTGGACTACCTGGCACTCATCAAAATTGAAAGTACTGCACGATATGACCTTGCTGTTGGTGAGGTGTCAAAAGGACTCAAGCGTCTGGCTAAATCTAATAAAACTCCGGTGCTTGCCCTGAGCCAGCTTTCTCGTGGCGTTGAATCGCGGCCTAACAAACGACCTATGAACTCCGACCTTAAAAACTCAGGTGAGATTGAGGCCGATGCTGATCTGATCATGATGCTTTACCGCGACGAAGTTTATAACCCTGAGTCGCCAGCTAAGGGGATCGCGGAAATTAACGTGACCAAACAACGCAACGGTGAGCTGGGCACTATCTACCGTCGATTCTATAACGGCCACTTCCTGCCAATTGACCAGGAATTAGCAAAGCAGCGTTCTGCGCCACAGCAGAAAGCCCAGACCAGACGTTACTCAAAAGAAAGGCATTCCAGCAATGCAGACTATTAAAACCATCAAAACAGCGGGGCCAAGCGCATGAAACTGGAAGCATCACTAAAACACTTCAGCCCTCAGGGTATGCATATCAGCGACGATGTGAAAGGAACCTCTCCGGACCGCCTTACAGGAAAAGATGTAATAGCGGCGATTGGCGCCACCAGCAGCCGTGCGCGGTTTGGTCTGGCGGCGTTCTTCGGTAAAGCGGGAATCAGCAAAACGGATGAACAGCTCGCAGTTCAGGCGCTGGCGCGATATGCGATGGATGTCGCACCGAAGAATGTTCGCAAAGTAGCTGGTGGGCAGTTCGGATGGTGCATGCAGATGTTGGCACAATTTGCCTTTGCTGATTACTCCCGTTCGGCGGCTACCAGCGTGACATGTCACAGTTGTAGCGGTACCGGACGAACAACCCGCGAGCAGATTACCCGCAAGGTTTCGTACCCATGGGGTAAAGCTCCATACTGGGCCTGCCGCTCTCGTGCTGTTCGACCGTCTGACTGGGAGCAGTGGATGGAGGTAACAGAGGTTGTACCGGCGGTCTGTGATGCTTGCGAAGGCAAGGGAACGATCAGCGCCCGTTGTCGTTGCGGCGGTAAAGGCGAGGTTCTAGACCGCAAGGCCACAAGCGAGCGCGGCGCGCCGGTGTTTAAAACCTGCGAGCGCTGCAGCGGAAATGGATTTTCTGCGGTGCCGTCTACCGCAGCCTATAAAGTGATACTGAAGCGCGTTCCGGATCTGCACGTCAGAACATGGACTCGCAACTGGAAACCGTTTCTTGAGGCGCTGGTAAGCATTTGTCAGCAGGAGGAGGGAAACGCCGCAAGAGAATTTCAATCTGCAACCAGTTTAGGCGAAGAAGGTGACGAAATTTAGCATTATTACGACATAAGGCTTGATTTTGTCCGAAGTTGTCGTGTATGCTTCTAATCATGCGGAGTAACGCCTGAAAGATTTCAACAATAAGCCCCTTGCGGGGCTTTTTTATGGCAGCGAGTTAACGAAAGAACTGAAAAGGGCCTTATCTTTATTGCTAATTGATTTTTTCAAATGTAGTTGATGATTTAAAGGTTTAAAGTTTTCCTTTGTGAGATATATACATGCTTTCTCAAAACGATCCTGAAGGAATTGAAATCTTTCATTCAGCCTGGAAACTTTTAATCCTAATGACATGACCTTCTTCTCAGGAATATCGTCAGGATTGCAATTATTGAGTTCTTCCAGCACAAGGCGAATATCTCTTTCGAAGATTAGCGCTATGTTATAATCGTTGAGGAGGCATTCAGGATTACGAACAATGCCAATTACTTCGTCGATGAATTGTGGTTTTA
>NZ_JADCKW010000070.1:0-596 GCF_014982155.1 Enterobacter cloacae complex sp. P16RS2
ATATTATCATTCTTATTTCCCGGTTATATTTGACACTTACACTATATCTCGTAATATAAATATATCCACTGTTTTATTTACGAGGTATATATGAGGAAAGTAAAATTAGACAATGATGATTTAATTCAGTTTCTGAACACTATCAAAGCATTAAAAAAATATCCAACGATGTCTGAATACAGAGAGGAATATCGCAGATTAAGAACCAATGGCTCATCCTTAATTGAAGCAAAGAAATTTAAATCGGCTCACACTGTTCTCCTTAGATTAGACCGAAAGAAAAAATCGCTGCTTGAAAAATTTATTGAAGAACTTAATCCTATTAGCCATGCTTCGGCTCTTGCATCCAAGAGCCTTGAGAAGGTTCAAGAATCCATACTCTACAGAAAAACTTTATTGGAAAAAACACCTGATGAACTCTTCGCTCTCGTCATAAAACAGCGTACAGAAGCTGCTCTTGAGTTCCAACGTTCTGTTGAACAGAGTCTTGAGCAACTCTCTAACATATCGTCAGAGTTCGAACCATCATGTCAACTACGACGAAAAATGGCCCTATAAATCAGTCCTCCGCTTTTCGTTTGAAATGGTTCAAATAC
>NZ_JADCKW010000070.1:666-904 GCF_014982155.1 Enterobacter cloacae complex sp. P16RS2
TACTATGCCATCCTGTGTTTGAAATGGTTCAAATACATTGCTCTAATGCTAATATTTACTATATTATTAATATGTTGGTGTGTTTTAAATCGATCATCAGACAATACTGCACACCATTTCAATCTCCCATTTTAAACACAGGATGGCATAGTATGAGTGAAGCATTAAAGGTACTGAACAATATTCGTACACTTCGCGCACAGGCTCGTGAAACTGATCTGGAAACGCTGGAAGAGAT
>NZ_JADCKW010000071.1:0-1261 GCF_014982155.1 Enterobacter cloacae complex sp. P16RS2
CGACACTATATTGGAAGTTAGTATATAACCATTTCTTGTAGCAAGAATGTCATATATATCCTGCAAACTATGCAATTTGTACATATCAATCAGTTCGAGCCGAGGAAAGGCATCGTACCTTAGTTCACCATGCTTAGATATTATGTTTCTGCAATTGGATAAGTTATACATTATCTGTGAACGCAGAAGAAAACTGTGCCACAATTCATTTTCGTAAACCATATTACTCCCTCTTATTTAATTAGATTATTTTTCCTGAGAAGTGTCATTGTCATTGGTAGTTTATCTCTGTATTTCAAAAGCCAGTTATGCCCCCCCAGTAAAGCATCCAGGCTTGTAAGTGACATCGGGTATTGCCCCTGAGATAAAACATCATTTATTAATGATGATGAGATTATATCTCTCTCGCTCCAGTCTACTCTTTTATTTCTATAGCATCGTACTGCTTTAGGAAGACAGGAATTAAGCCAGTCATTTTCATGTTTATTTAGCCAATAGAAACTAGCATAACAACTTTCCTTGACTAACTTTCGCGTTATAGAACCGGATTGATTATGTATAAATCTTAATATCTTCTGCTTATGGCGCCGTCTTAAAGAATCTTTTTTACATTTTTTACGCCATGAGCATAAACCGTAACAAGATGAAATTACAGAGGATACAGTTCCTTGCGATAATGAGTTTTTCTCAGCTATGGATGCCAGACTAAACCCCCTTAAAGCCATAGATTTGATAAGCAATTCAGTGAATATATTAATTTTTGTGTTTCGCTTAAACGCCCTCAGGTATTTTTTATAAATAAGTGTTTTAATGTAACATCTGCTGCGATTAAATTCCCTCCCAAGGTTGCTAACGCTAGTATTATTTCCAGCCATATGAAAGCTGTATTCCTTATGACTTTTAAAGATTTCATTCTTTTTATTAGGACGACTTCCTGCATACGTTGGCCAGCAAGTATTTAACAAACAATAACAAAGCAAAAGGTGCTTTGTGGGATGCTGACAACATTTATCTTTGAGTATAGGCTCCCAGTAGTGATAATCAGTAAGGGATGTCGGTAGAAGCTCCGATGAACCCTCTCCAAATAACTGGCACTTAGCATAAACATGTGCGTAGAATAAATTTTTCTTTAGATGCCCATCCAGTGATAATAAATTCAAATTTTTAAGCACATCCATGTAATTGGGATGAGCAATATCTTTTCTTCTGATTATATTAATGGACTCATAACAAAATTTAGCAAAATCGAAGTCTGTCTCAT
>NZ_JADCKW010000071.1:1317-3614 GCF_014982155.1 Enterobacter cloacae complex sp. P16RS2
TTGCTAAGTTGTTCTGTATACGAAACAGGAGGCATAAGTCCAATGCGTATGTGCGGTGCAGAAGGGACATTGATGCTTTCAAGCGCTACTGGGTGCCGATGGCAGGTTGTAACCCCATGAAGTTGATGCGCCAGATGCCAATAAGTTACACCATAATGAAAAGTATCTTCACGAGCGCAAACCGGGCAAAACTTCAATAGTGTCCGCTGTCCCAGTGAAAAATTACTAAGGCGGCACAATCTATTAAGCCTGGCAGGGGTCGTGTTGAAATCTATAATTTCATTACGACTGATTGGTAGTGCCCAGGCAAACAGAGGGAGTAAAGTCTGTTCATGCCAGAGCTGATCTGCACTTTCGGATGTATGAAGAGAAATAGCCTTTAATCCTGAATTGAGAATTGGATGGACGCTAATATCAGGTTTGTGGAAAATGATCGTTAACAGAGAAGATGGGGACATACCGTTCACGGTAGCTGTCCGACAAAACCGGCTGAACAAGGATTCATCAGGTAAAACAGGTAACATTATCATTTACCCCACCTCTCTTTGACCGTTACGAACTGTTGACCTCATTACAATTTATTAAGTGGATCTGTATTTATAAGCCCGCAACGCTGAAGAGCATCGTAGGAATTTTTCTTTTCAGCTGTTCTGGTGATAACAAGATCATGGTCAAGAGACAGTATTTTCTCGTCGAAATTGCGCATAACCTCGTCTATTTTTCTTACGAATTCCTTGTGCTGTGGCCTGTCTATATCCCCAGGGATCAAAGCTTTTAAGGTCTTATCTGTCATGAACTTAGCCGAAGCATCACCTTCATTAGATGCAGAGAGCCATTTAGCTTCTTCGTCTTCAGTCGCTGCCCCCGGGAGTAAAGTATCCTTATATTCCTCCGTATGACTTACGAGTACCGGTACAGAGGCCGACAAGACTGCACCAGTTATGATTTCATTACCGCTACCGATAACCTTTAATTGTGCCCCCCGATAAATCATCTGAGCCAATCCAATGTTGCCCTTAGATAAAATGAATAATTTTTCGTTTAACTCATCATTTAATGGAGTTTCAACATTTGTCCATTGTAATGGCCATAAATAATGAATAAACGATTGCCAGTCTTGTGAGTCGTATCTGACGTTTGTAATTTTCATATAACCACCAGACTCTGCCCGTCTGGCAATTCTCATTCTCTTTGTCAGAGTCTCGTCGAAAGGATGATTTCCACAAAAAACCATAGATACCCCCATCGAATCTACAATTTCATGTAAAAAATCAATCAACTTACTCTCACCCCCGGTTCTTGAAAATTTAAGCCTCTGCATTTCATCAATAACAAGAATACCCAAAAATGATGATTTTATTCTTTGCGCAATCTGGCGAGCCAGAGCACCATTTCTAATCTCTGGTGTAGTTCGTTCCATCCCAATTGCATCATCTAATTTTTGTAAAATCTCTTCACAAAGATCTCTCACACTTGAATTGTATGGACAATTAATCTTTACCCATACGATTTGCTTACTGAAGCCGGGAAAAACTCCTTTATAGCTGCTGTGTTCTATAATCTGAGGGAAATGATCCATGACTTGCTCGATCATGGTAGTTTTTCCAGAACCACTCATTCCAACTATCGTAATAGTTTCAGCCTGGGATTTAAAATATCCACTTTCGGGTTCAATATCAGGACGCTCAGTTCCATAGTAATGAAGATATTGAATTGTTCCGCTTTTTAAAGGATTACGGGCTGCATAGCTTTCCCTAAGTGCCCGTAAAATCATTTTATAAGCCTGGATAAGATTGGTTTGTGGGCAACGGAATTTCTTTATACGTTCGACATACTGCTCTCTAACATTCGCCGGGGCGGTCCAGCGGATTTTTTCGTCAATTTCGGGGAAATAACTCATTTCCAGAAGTACTTCATCTTCCGTAAGCGCTTCAGGAAGTGCTTCAATTAAGGGATTGCCACGATACTCAGGTAACTCCTGTTCTTTATATATCGCTGAAACGCTCCGTATAAGGTTCATTATTCTGCGTCCTCAGTCTTCTTCTTACCTTTTAACCATCTTTGTTTCTCCTCCCGGCCAGGCAAAAGCAGAACATTACTGGATGAAGGAAGTAGGGGTTCAGGTCTTCCATTAGCAACATCAGTTCGCCCTAATGAATCAAGTTCATTTTTCCTGTTCTTTTTAATATCTTTACCATGTATCCGGCGAGATTCGTATATTTCATTTAATCTTTCATTACCTTTTCTGTTAAATTCATCTTTATTATTGATATTGCTGAGTGAATCCAGAGTAAATA
>NZ_JADCKW010000072.1:0-321 GCF_014982155.1 Enterobacter cloacae complex sp. P16RS2
ATACAGACTAAAACTCGATACTTCTTTTCATTAAAATATGGCTCTTTGCGGGAAATAATGAAAAAGAAATGGGTCAAATGAAGCACATTACAATGAAAAGATTATTTTATGACATCTTATATTGTAGTAACCACTGTTGCCGTTGTGATGGGGTTGATAACGTTGAGTCTGATTAAAGTTTGGATTAGCACGTCGAACAATCCTGACAATCTGTGACCTTACCGCAAGCCGCTTAAAGCGAGGCCACTTCCGTTTCTGGTAAATCAATGATAACCAGTGTACCAAAACTGCCTGTTTCTACTGGACTGACCCCACGCCCGT
>NZ_JADCKW010000073.1:0-2951 GCF_014982155.1 Enterobacter cloacae complex sp. P16RS2
CCCGTACACAGGTAATTAGTGAAATGGGTGGTGATCCACGTGTTGTACTTCAAGAAATAGAGAATGAGAAAAATATGAACAAGGAAGTTCTAGATGAAAATCAAAAAACAGACGAGGGAATTAACCCTACCAACCGCGATTAATTCTGATAATCGTACCGTTGAAGTTGCTTTTTGTTCTGAAACTCCTGTAGCACGTGAAATAGAAGGGAAGTTATATAACGAAGTACTTCTATGTAATCCAGAAAATGTAGACCTATCGCGTTTGAACAATTCAGGGGCAGTACTTTTCAATCATGACCGAGATCATTTGATTGGCAAAGTACTAGCGGCACGTATTGATTCAGACAAGGTAGGCCGTGCTGTATTACAGATTTCCAATGCTTCGGAAAAAGAATGGGAACAAATCAATGAAGGTGTATTAACACATATTAGTTTTGGTTACACAGTTAATGATTACCGTATTGAAGGAAACATTATCTATGTAACTCATTTTACCCCATATGAAATATCACTAGTAACAGTGCCAGCCGATGTATCCGCCGGAGTTGGTCGCTCATTGATAAATAACAATGATGACAACCAGAAGGATATGATCATGGAAGATAAAAACGAAATCGAAAGTACTGAACCTGAAATCAAAGATGAATCAGAAGTAGTTAGTACTGAAGTTGAATCTGAAGAAGAAATTACTGAACAAGAAGAAGTAGAAGAATCTGAAGAAGTACGTATGAGCGATGAAGAACTATTAGCACTAATGGCTAATCGTCCAGACTTGCTTGAACAAATGATAAATAAAACCGACGTTGTAGAACAACGCGAAGATGTACAAGAAAGTACTGATGATTCTGAAGTAGAAGATTCTACAGAAGAAGTGGAACGTAAACGTGAATTGGAATCAATCGGCGTAGTTCTAAATATTGATGTGTCTGAAGCAATTGAAAATGGAATTTCAGTTGAGGACTTCAAACGCACACTAAATACAAAAACAAATCCAAATCATGATAAGGAAATCATAATGGAAAAATCCGTATTAAATGGCCTAATTCGTTCACTAAGTGAAGGTAATTTTGCTGGTAAAACTGAAATCCCTGCGGGTGATTTCGTCCGTACTTCTACTACTGTTGGCGGTGCTGCTCTAGTTAAAGAAGTATACGCAGATTCTTATATTGATGTGCTACGTGCTCAGTCAGTATTTGCTACTCTACCTGTACAAGTATTCGCAAATCTCGAAGGTGAAGGTAATCTAGTTCTACCTAAACTATCTGCTGATTTCACTGATAACTTCGGTTATGTTACTGAAGGTGCTCCATCACCATCTTATAACGCCGCTTTTGAGAAGGTCACTCTAAAGCCAGAAATCTTTACCGGTTCTGTTGAACTAACTCGTACTCTAATCAAATCTGCTAGTACTGCTGAACAGTATATTCAAGATGCGATGGTTAAGGGTGCTGCTCTAAAACTAGAACGTCTAATTCTTGCTGATGTTGTTGCTAAGGCTCCAGAAGTAACCCTAACTGCTGCTCTAACCAAAACCGATGTTATTAGTGCTCTAGCTACTCTAGCTGCTGCTAATGTCCGTGTTGAGAATGTAGTTGCTATTGTACATCCTACTACCGCTGCTGTATTGCGTACTACTCTAGATGGTTCTAACACCGCTGCTAAGTACTTGCTACAAGGCTATATGGGTGACGGTATTCTAGCTGATTCAGTACGTATTATTGAATCTACTCAAGTTGCCGCTGGTGCTATTGTGTTTGGCGATTGGTCAAATATCATCATGGCTCAATGGGGTTCAGTAACTATGGATCGCGATGATACAACTCAACGTAACTCTATGGGTATTGTTCTACGTACTTTCAGCTTCCAATCTCATGCTCTAGCACACGATGAAGCATTCCTAGTACTAAACCTAGCTTAATACAGGTATGACAAATGAGAGCATTTCTTAGTAACTCGCAAATAGAGTATCTATTAAATGCTTTTGGTGAAAAGCTCGTCATTGTTCAAGATGGTGTATCAATAACGATTACCGTAATTTTTGAACAAGACGAGCTTTTTTTCGATGATAGTCAAACTACCGTAACATATTTTAGTGCCAAGTCAGGAATTAAACTAAATACTACCTTCACAATTGATAACACCGAATACCTAGTAAATAGAATAGATGATGATACAAGCGGTATCTCTAACTATCACTATATTCGCAAGATCGATTTAGAAGAGGAAATATAATATGTTCACGGCAGACTATACAATAAGAAAGTATTTGATTAATAAATTAGCAGTAATTGTTAATCTACAATATCCATCAAAAGCAACGGTAGATGATACCACAATGGTTTACATTGGTGATTCTTCAGTACAACGTACACAGATAGCCAAAGTAAATCAAATTGTAAACAATCAAATCGTACCATCAACTATTAGAAATTTATGTGAATTTCGAGTTGAGTTTGTAGCTGTCGGACAATCATTTAAAAGTGCTTCGGATGAAATAGAAAAGATTCTTGAAGCACTTTATACATCTGGTTTCTTTGATGAACTAAACCAGCAACTTCCAATGCCATTATTCAATATCCGAATTGAAGATAGTCTTATGACTTCCCAAGCCGAAGCCACGGAAACCGCATATGTTCACACGCAAACACTATCTTTTAGCTATGGGGAATAATTATGGCTCAAACATTTTTAGGGAATCTAACTACAGTATGGATTAATACCGATACAACCAACGTTGATCCAAATGCCCGTACTTTTGTTCAAGTTGAAAACCTTTCAGCGTTTCCAAGTTTTAGTGAATCAACTTCTGTTTCAACTGTAGAAACATATGATAGTACTTACACCTCTAAAGTAGCGGGTGATAGTTCATATGGTGATATGACTATTCAAGTTAACTACGTTCCAGGTGAAAACGCCGTACTTGATTCTGCTGAAGTGGCACACTGAATT
>NZ_JADCKW010000074.1:0-3160 GCF_014982155.1 Enterobacter cloacae complex sp. P16RS2
TATCGATAATCTTATATGGCTTTACTTCTATATCATACCTAAAGTACACTCATAACCTCACGCCCCCCACTATGGGTAGGTTTGTTGAAGGTGTGGGTGTGGCGTGAAGCTACCATACAACAGCCCTCAGTACTGTTACTCCCCCTTCAGTTTACATGTAAGTAAAGAAATTCTACATAAGGCCGATACTACCCATTGTGACTTAGAGGATGTTGAAACAACCTCTTGTATTCCAGATAGTTCACAAGGGTTACTAATGGGGAAAATTATTGTAGTTTTATTGGTGCTCATCGCTTTGTATTTCAAAATCTCAGGTGGAGATGTTAAGCATGAAGCACAGCACGAAGAACCGTCTACCCAGCTCACCAATCAAGAATTACAGGACGCTAAGGATTTCGCTCAGGCTCTTATCCAGCGTGATTACACATGCGATAAAGTCACTAGGTTTAGCAATGCGAACTTCTCAGGCCGTATAGATGTATGGTGTGATGATCAATACCAGTATGAGATTACAAAGCCTGGTGGACGCTGGCAGGTAGTAGCGAAGTAATCTGAAAATTTCAGTACTAAGCCCTTTATGATGTGAATCTACAGGGCTTTTTCAATTTGTAAATGATATTATCATTCAGAACTTGCCTATAGTGAAGAGTGGTAAAATGAAAATTACTGTTGAAAATATCTCTGAGATGTTCGAGGGAACGAAAGAACTATTGATTGGTGGGCTGATCACGGCTGTCACTGGTTTGATTATTATAATTGGTCCAAATGGCAATGAATATGTAAAAGTGCCTTTGATGTTTGTTGCGATATTTCTAATTACTATAATACCTGGTTTTATCGCGATGCTTTTCTCACCATTAACAAAACTGACAGCAAAGATTTTTGATATTAAAAGTAGCAATATACTTTGCCGCCTGTTTTCATTTTTGTATTTCCTACTGTATTGGTTTGTAACGCTTTCAGTGTTCAACTTTATAATTAGAAATGTATTAAATGTACACCCAATAGAAGATGGTATGAAAATATGCTTTGCTATTGGGTGCTTTATTGTCGCAGTAGTACAAACAAGAAGATTTTACACAATACTTATTAAGTAATTGAATATGCCCCAATAACATGAACTGTCCTACTCAATGGGGCCGTCAATGTGTAGGGGCATTTTTTAGAATGGCAGTTCTTCTTGCCCACAGGACCAATCATCAGCATGTTGTTCAACCACTCGGCGTTCAGCATGTAGATAAACTAGAGCATCCAACACCTTGTTAAAGGGTGTCTCGCTAATCAGTACAAAACAATCCCTTTCAACCGTTCTCAGCCAGAACACCCCACCTACAGAACCTTCAAATATCACCCGATCACCAACTCGAATTGTTCAAGAATACTTCCCCGATAACAGACCGTGAACCAAACCCCAGCGTGTGAGAACTGATGAACACCTCTACGTATGGATGGATCGTAACCGTTCTTATTGCCCATTTCTAAGCCCTCCACTAACCGTTAGATACTGTAAATTTATACAGTGTAATACTGAAGAACAAGACGAAACGCTAAAAATTCAATAAAAACGATCATATTCAATAAGTTAAATGATTTTCTTTAGGCGAATAGTTTCTATACTAATAGATTTGAGCGATCAATAATAGAGTATAAATCGATTAAAGAGATCAATGTGATGATAATAACTAGCTTTATAGCAGAGCCGATCATGACAACTTCAGGCCAACTGGTTGGTTGTGAATTGTTAACCCGTTTCCATTGCCAGGACTTGCCTGTACTGAACAGTAAGTACTTCATCATGGCTATGGATAATGAAAGGAAGAGGGAACTACTCACACGACAACTACAGGCCATAGAATTACGTGCTTCATGGTTCAGGGATCACCGGCTTTTCTGTACCGTTAATGTTGATACCTTACAGGCACGGCTATGTGTATATGACAGTGGTATAACTCACTTACTGGATAAGCTGGAGTTTGTCAGGTTGGAGATCTCAGAAGACTTTGAAGGGTTGGAATTGGGTATAGATCATCCGGTGTTACGAACAATGTTAAACGTAGGCTATCGCTTGTTCCTTGATGATCTTGGTTCCGGTCGGGCTAACGTTGCGGCGTTAACTACTGGATGCTATGAAGCGGTAAAAATCGATAGGGCGTTCTACCGTGAGGAAGTACAGAAACCAACATTCAACGTACTGATGAAGAACATCATGAACTATTGCCCCTATGTAATCGTAGAGGGAGTAGAGCAGCGGCAAGAGCTACCAGTACTACGCGATGCTGGAGTAACTGCGGTTCAAGGCTATCTATACCGTTCAGTACCGTTCGACAAGATAACAACCTTATCTAACACCATAGTAAATACCCTATAGACAATAACTATGGGGTATACCTATGAACATCACATTACACTTCCCTCAAGGCTCTACAAGCATCATAGACGGTACTTATACAGGTTATGAGTATTCCCGTTCAGATAAGCTAATTAACGCTCATATCACGTTTGATGAATCATACAAGCTATTCATCAACCAACACCGTTTAGTACTCAGCTATAAATACATCACAGTGAATCACCAACACAGCTACACAATCGGTAGATGGGTTTATGACTGGAACACAATAGAAAATTACAAAGGCTCAGAGCGTGTACACCTCGACTATCTCCAGTGCTTGACTCAGGAATTAATACAAGATGAATCACTGAACAGTAGACCTATAGATAACTATCGAATTGCTCTATTGATCAATCAATTCAGAGAACAAAAATAACTCGACAATATGAGAACCTTTTTCATTTAGGTTCTCTTTGAACCTTAAAACACCGCGTAGATTTCGACGCACTTTGTTTTAAATATATGTGAAAAAATAATAAAGAGGCGAAACGTTATACAGATGAATAAGAACATTAGCATGAATCAGCTTGCGAAGCAGTACGGGTACAACGAATCCACAGTACGCGAATGGAAAGCACAGGGTATGCCAATTGGTGAAGGTACTGAAGAAGCTGATACACGAGCATGGATAGTACAGAATGTAATTCTACCGTTACGTAATACCGATACACGCGAACAAATAGATCAAGAACGCCTACGTAAACTAAAAGCAGAAGCGGCATTATCTGAACTTGAATTACAGGTGAAACATGGAACGGTAGTTAGTAC
>NZ_JADCKW010000075.1:0-223 GCF_014982155.1 Enterobacter cloacae complex sp. P16RS2
CACAGATTGTCTGATGAAAAGTAAATAGCAAGGCGTCTTGCGATTGAGACTTACACGTCCCCTTCGTCTAGAGGCCCAGGACACCGCCCTTTCACGGCGGTAACAGGGGTTCGAATCCCCTAGGGGACGCCACTTGCTGGTTCGTGAGTGAAAGTCACCTGCCGTCATATCTCAAAACTCATCTTCGGGTGACGTTTGAGATATTTGCTCTTTAAAAATCTGG
>NZ_JADCKW010000076.1:0-1652 GCF_014982155.1 Enterobacter cloacae complex sp. P16RS2
TATCTACCCAATCAGCCATTACATCTGTATCAAGATGAGCTTTCCCTTTAAATATATCTCTTTTCTTAAGTAGATAATGTTTTTTGAAAATGCTATTTTTGTCAAATCTTACATATATAAAATCTACACAATTGTCATCTATTCTTGCTTCACAAGTGGTTCTTCCAAATACTCTGGCACCTGATGCAATGTCTGGATCACATTCATAAAAAAGATTATTGTACTGAATCCCACCGGCGGTAATGTTAGCGTTCACAGGGATCAATAATCGTGCGATCACTTCGTCGGCCCCAACGGCTCTTGCGCTGAATCTCCCGTGCTTTAAGCTTATCATCCAACTATTTTTTGGTGATATTACGAGATCATTTTCAATCAGTAAGGGATTGATATAAGCCAGTTCTTCATATGTTCTCTGATTATGTGCAAGTATCTCCCGAATCAGTAAAGAAGTGACCTCCTGAATCGTTAAACAAGCCCTGGATTGCGGTGTTGGCTCTCCTTTAACAATCTTTCCCCTTCGTGTTGTTCCAATAAGCCTATGAATAACTTCATCATTTAGAATACCGAAACAGCGTTCAACAATGCTTTTTCTGTCGCCTCTACCGACTGGCGCAAACTCAAGTTTTGTCAGGGGGGTCATCTTTTCCTGAGGTTTAAGACCAATCATCTCCCCGTTGTCACACATCAATGTTAATGGAATATGAGAACAAGGCCAATCATCATCAGTAATAGAGATTCCAAATAATCTACAATATTCTTTTTTTGGCATAAAGCAATTTGCTAACGCTTGTCGGGCGGCTCGCCATGAAGCATGGTATAAAGAAACATGAAGGCCAACAATCATTCTTGTTGCGCGATCCACCACTGTATAGATAGTAGGACGCCCAATGACTTTTCGTCTGTTTAAACTGGAAATAAGATGTACATCAGCGACAGTTGAGTCTATTTCGAAAACATCACCCGGTAAAACAGTTGTATTAGCCACACTACCTAAAAGCGCCCGCATTTTGAGGTCTATTTCTTTT
Organism: Enterobacter cloacae complex sp. P16RS2; assembly: GCF_014982155.1. Classification (NCBI taxonomy): domain Bacteria; kingdom Pseudomonadati; phylum Pseudomonadota; class Gammaproteobacteria; order Enterobacterales; family Enterobacteriaceae; genus Enterobacter; species Enterobacter cloacae complex sp. P16RS2. The sequence continues at coordinate 1,026 of NZ_JADCKW010000076.1, forward strand.
TTCGTGTTCTTCTTATTTATAGAGAAATCTTTAGTGAAGAGTTTTTTATTCCAGTAGGAAAATTGTTTTAAAGAAGGAACATATGGAGCTCTATTTTCTAGGTTTGCTGTTTTAATTTCATCCCTAAAATACAAATCAATATGTCTCTCTAATGTTTTCTTTATCGTATCTCCGTTAACTTTATAATGATACGTAATGAGGGATTTTCTAATATTATTTATATCTCTTTCATTAAGAATGAAAACACGTGAACGTTCATTAGGTAATGCCCTGTTTTTCTTGGAATTCCCAAGTTTAATTTCATGTTTGATTCTACTTTTCCCAGCGGCACCACAGTTCGAGAATGCGGGTAGCAATGCATAAATATCCTGTCCATGTCGCCAGTACAACGCCAGAAGCGTTCTGATAGTATATTGTGATATTTTTTTATTCCGGGAGTAATCCATTAAAAGGTGAGACTTTTTATGTAATGCATAGTCGAACAGAAACATTCTGTCATCTACAAGATCTTTAATGATATTGTAATTTTCATCTCGCCTTACCCTGTCTTCATCTGTTATTTCTTTCTCATCTACTAACATATATGAAGGGTAGATATAATCTTTACAAGTTATGCTATTTGATTCA
>NZ_JADCKW010000077.1:0-242 GCF_014982155.1 Enterobacter cloacae complex sp. P16RS2
ACATTTACCACACTAAATTAACAGAACCGTTTCCCGTTCTTGATTTTCAATTCAAACTCCATGCATTTTCTTTTGCAATTGGTGTAGTACTTTATGAATATAAAGAAAGAATATCTTGGCGATGGGTAGCTGTAATAGGAGTTTTTGTATTTGGATTTTCCGTTCGAAGTCTATTCACCAATTTCACCATGATTAGTTATGAAGCTGTATCTTATACACATATCCGAGCCCACGATACAGAG
>NZ_JADCKW010000078.1:0-842 GCF_014982155.1 Enterobacter cloacae complex sp. P16RS2
AAATTCAGTGTGCCACTTCAATGCTGAATTTGTGCCTTATGTTCAGCCGGTGTACAAGGATGATGTGATTGTTGGTGGAGAGGTATTACTGAGAGTTCTTAAAGATGGCGTTCTACACTCTCCAGAAAAATACCTATCTGCCATGGAGTCCTGTGAGATCATTAATGATGTGACATGTTCTCTACTGTCCGGGGTAAAAAGCTATTTTGAAGGATATGTAGGAGATTTACCAAACGACTTCTATCTTTCTTTCAATATTTGTGCAAGGCAACTGAACGCACCAAGAGTAATTGAAGCTGTTACAGATTTTAATAAAACATTTGAAGGCTGTATAGCTGTAGTTCTGGAAATTGTTGAACGCGGGACCATGAACTTCGATGATTTTGCTCTTGAATCTATGCAACAACTGACCGCGTCAGGTGTGCGTTTTGCTATTGATGACTTTGGAAGTGGAAGCTCATGTCTCAAGTACATTGAACATGCTGGGTTTTCCACAATAAAAATCGACAGATGTCTTACCGTCATCAGCAATGGTTCTCTGGTTTACTCAACAGTGCTTGATGCGATCTTAATGTTATCTAAGAGTCTCGGTATACAGCTTATTGCTGAAGGAGTTGAGACCGAAGAACAATATCAATTACTTAAAGAGAAAGGTGTTCTCACTTGTCAGGGATATTTATTCTCTCGTCCAGTATGTATTGAACACTTTGCTATTAAGTATCTTTAACAAAAAAAAGGGAATATGCAATGTTCGTGTTAGATTCTCATCAATAGGTTTTAGTCTTTAAATGCGACACAGAATTTTTACAAAGAACAACTATATCAAAATTGCATTCATTCAT
>NZ_JADCKW010000079.1:0-341 GCF_014982155.1 Enterobacter cloacae complex sp. P16RS2
GATTAAATCTGGAAATCTTCCAGTGTTTTACCTGCTTCAATAGCAACAGCGATCACTTTAGGAGTACGGCCCTGACCCGTCCAAGTCTGTTCATTACCGTTTTCATCTGTATATTTGTATTTAGCAGGGCGTGGAGTGCGTGTCGATTTGGTTTTAGGCTTAGTGGAACCTACCGCTGAAAGTAGCTCCGCAGGATCGATACCATCTTCTAACAGTTTCTGGCGGAAGGCTTCAAGCTTAGCCTGACGTTGTTCTTGTTCTTTACGGATGGCACTTTCTTCCTCACGACGATCTTCAACGATTGCTGTTAACTTTTCCAGCATCTCTTCCAGCGTTTCCAG